>NZ_AQOJ01000248.1:0-4029 GCF_000364685.1 Xanthomonas sp. SHU 166 | reverse complement strand
CCGGCCACGACCTGCTCTCGCAAGGCGCGCAGGTTGCCGGCACCGGCAATGTGGTCGTTGCCGCGGGCAACGATCTGACGCTGGAGACGGCGCAGAACACGCATAGCGAGGAGCACGACAAGAAGGTCAAGAAAACCGGTCTGTACAGCGGCGGCGGCTTCAGCGTCACCCTGGGTGCGAGCAAGCAGACCAACACGCTCGACACCACCGAGGTGAGCCAGAGCGGCAGCCTGGTGGGCAGTACCGATGGCTCCGTCACCCTCACCGCCGGCAATGCCGTGGCGATCACCGGCAGCGACGTGCTGAGCAAGACCGGCACCGCCATCGTCGGCAAGGACGTGACAATCGCCGCGGTCGAGAACCGCGTGGACACGGTGCAGACGTCCAAGCAGCAGAGTGCGGGGATCACCTTGGGCCTGACCGGCGCGGTGGTACAGGCGGCCGAAGCGGCATATGGCGCAACCAAGCGCGGCAGCGAAGTCGAGGATAGCCGACTGCAGGCGCTGTATGCAGCCAAGGCCGGTTACGCAGTGAAAGACAGCGTCGACGCGTACCAAGCCGCTACGGCACAAGGTGCACAGATGGGCGGAGTCAGCCTGCGCATCGGTATCGGTGCTAGCAGCGCGTCCAGCAAGACCGTCACCCACGAAGAAACGACTGGCGGCAGCCGCATTCTCAGCGACGGCAATGTGACCATCGCCGCCACGGGTGGCGACCTCGACGTGATCGGCAGCAAGATCGATGGTCAGAACGTCGTGCTGGCCGCGGCCAACAACCTTAGTTTGCTGAGCCAGCAGGAAACCAACACCGAAAAGTCGAGCAACAAGAACGCTGGCGGCGAAATCGGCGTGAGCGTTGGCACCACCACGGGCGTCTACCTGACCGCCTACGCCGGTAAGGGCAGTGCCAAGGGCAACAGCGAACTGCACACCGAAAGCGTGGTCACGGCCAAGGACACGCTGACCTTGGCCAGCGGCAACGACACCACGATCAAGGGTGCGCAGGCGATCGGCGACACCGTGCTGGCCAAGGTCGGCGGCGACCTGCTGATCCAGAGCGAGCAGGACACCAACGACTACAAGAGCAAGCAGCAGCAGGCCGGTGCCACCCTGGTATACGGCTTCAGCGGTAGCAGCGCCAGCTACAGCCAGCAGAAGACCGACAGCAGCTACACCAGCGTCAAGGAGCAGAGCGGCATCCAGGCAGGCAACGGTGGCTTCGACGTGACCGTTGGCGGCAATACCCACCTGATTGGCGGCGCCATCGCCAGCACGGCCGATGCAGCGTTGAACCGCCTATCCACCGACAGCCTGACGGTGGAGGATTTGCAGAACAAGGCCGAGTACAAGGCAGGCGGTTTTGGCGTCGGTACGGGGGACTGGGCGTCCGCGGCGGCCGGTGCCGCCTTGAGTCTGGCGGGTAATCAGACAGGAAGTAGTGGCAGTACGACCAAGAGCGATATTGCCGCGGGCAGTGTCGAGGTGCGCAATGGCGACACAACCGCTCTGGCCAGTTTGGATCGAAGCGCTACGGAACTGCAGCAGAGCGGGCTGAAGCAGATATTCGACGAGAAGAAGGTTGCGGAACAGCAGGAACTTGCCCAAGTCGCCGGTGAGGTGGCGTTTAGGTCGGCTAAGGAGCTCATTTCCTACAAGAGGGAGCAAGCGGCTGCAGATGCAGAACAAGCTATGGCCGATCTGGAAGCGGCCAAGGGCGATCCGGATGCGACGGCAGCAGCGAAGGCACGGCTGAACGCAGCCAACGACCAGCTTGCGAAGTGGAACGACGCGGGAGCGGCAAAGCAGATCACGCAAGTGACGGCGGGCGCACTGGCTGCTGCAGTCTCGGGCGGCAACGTCCTGAGCGCGGCCGGTGGCGTGTTGATGAACGAGGCGTTGTTGCCGAAGTTCGCTGACGCACTGCAGAAGGGCGGGATACAGCCGGGAAGCGGTGCCGAGGCCACATTGATGAGTGGCCTCGGAGCCCTGCTCGGCGCAGCAGGCGGTCTCTTGGGCGGCGATGCGCAGGCAGGCGCAGCCTCGGGTAATGCCGTCCAGACCTATGGCTACTACGACTATCGCGAAGGACGTTCGCAGCGACAGGCGATGGCTGCCGAGGCGCTGAAAAATGTCGGGATCACCGATCCCAATGAAGTTGCCGGTGTCAATGCACTTCTCGACAACTGCGTAAAGCTTGGCTGCGATCCGGACAAGCTGGTGCTGTTGCTCAAATCGCCGGATGCAGCGTCAACGCTGCGAGAGCTCGCGCAACCTGAAAGCATTGCCTTCCAGCGCTACGGCAAGGGATTCAATGAGCTGGACGAACAGCAGCGCAAAGATGTTATTAACCACATTCCGACGGGGGAGGTCGACGTTGGTTCGATTGGGACTGTCGCCGTTGGGGCCGTGGGAAGTACTCATGCGGATAGCGCAGCTTCTTCAAACAGTGAGGTATTTGAAAGCTCTCAGGGAACAGCGGGCTCGCCGCAATCTCAGGATGAAAATTTCAGACTGAAGGGAGCAACGGTTGTCTCCAACCTTGCCATCGCAGGTGGAAAGAAGGTAGAGCAGTTTAAAAATTGGCTGGGCGAAGACAATGCAGAGACTGCCGCGCTGGTCTTGATGGCAGCGGCGGGTGGCCCGGTGAAGACCTTGGGCAGCACACTGTGGGCGGCAACGCCGATGGCGGGGTATCTCCAGGAAAAGAAAGAGCAGTATTTGGTCAATCCGCTGACGCCTTTGATCGGCGCCAACGCATTTGGCGCTGAGACCGATAGCGATCAGCAAGCGGTGCGTCCTGCGAGTCATGCAACTAGCTCAATGCTCGTGGATACATTGCTATCTTCGATTGGTGCCCTGGGCATCAAGGCTGGTGCGACTGGCATTATCAAAAGTAGTGACGGATTTTCGGCGAAAGTCGAAGGTGCAGATAATGCGTTTAGCTTCTCTGGAGGAAAGCCGGCAGTAGCTGGTGACAGCTACCATCCTTCATCTGTAGTGGAACGTTCGAAATCTAATAGAGAGTATTATGGTGAAGCGAATTCCTCTAATGAATTTCCAGCGGGAACAGTAAATTATGAAAGCCACTCGACAGCCAAGCTTGAGCAATCTAAAGTTCCACGGGATCTGAATGAGCAGGTACTCTGGAATAGAGTAAAAGATGATCCGTCGAAGGGTAAACCTTTAAAGCTTAATAATGACCCAAATTTTCCCCGTGAGGATGGTTGGCAAAAAATGGAAGTAACTCATCGACTCCCAGACGGAAATTCTATAACCATTCATTACCAATACAATGAGCGCACGGGAAAAGCATATGATATGAAAGTTGTTACGCCTCAGTATAACAAAACCCCTACGGGAGGTGAGTAGTTACATGCATATAAAATTGAATGACGGTGATAATTCAATAGAAGTTCTTGGAATTTATTGGGTCAACGGGAAAAAATATTATTGGATTATACCGTACAAAGGGTATCCAGGTTTTTTAGCCGTAAGCGAAGATGACTGCAGAGTAATCGACTCATCTATGTCTCGTGATATGGTTGCTTATGAATACGATGATGGTAGTGAATCAATTCTACATTGGGCAGCACATGATCTATTAGAAGATTTGGTTGAGCATGATGCTCGAGCAATGACAGAATTTCTTAGAAGAAAACAAAAGTTGGAGGGTGAAGATTAAATGGAGGCAGTCTTCTCAAAACCCTGTAGTGGCAATGATAGAGCCCATTATGCGCCAGCTTCTGGGGCAATAAATCATAAGTAGAAATGGGATCAGGTTGACTTCCTAAATGGAACTGACCAATTACTCGATCCAAGCCAAGACCATGCGCTTTGCAGGCATTAGGCCGGCACACTGTCCGCGCAAAAAATTTGGACTAGCGCATATTTTTGGTTGGAATGGGCTCCGAGGAAAACGTTGTATTCTTCTATAATAGGATTTTCATGCCATTCTTGTAGATTCGATAAATAGATTTTCCGCGAAAAAGAACGGCTAACGGCCTGGGCGGGGTCAAGGCCAACAACAGCG
>NZ_AQOJ01000247.1:0-1811 GCF_000364685.1 Xanthomonas sp. SHU 166 | reverse complement strand
GCGGCGGCTGGCGACTGCCGCCTTCGGCAGTCGCAGCGAAGAACAACGCCTCGGCCCACAGATGCAAAGGAGCGGACGCAGCCCCCGACTGCACTGCGCGACCGCCTCAGCGAATCCGGAACCCCATCGTCGCCTCCACCGCCTGCTGCCAGCCGGCGTACAGAGCTTCGCGGCGCTCGGCCGGCATGTCCGGCTCGAAGCGCCGGTCTACCGCCCATTGCCGGGCGATCTCGTCGCGATTCTTCCAGAAGCCGGTGGCCAGGCCGGCCAGGTAGGCCGCACCGAGCGCGGTGGTCTCGGCCACCTCCGGGCGCAGCACCGGCACGTCCAGGATGTCGCTCTGGAACTGCGCCATGAAGTCGTTGGCGATGGCGCCGCCGTCGGCGCGCAGTTCCTTCAACTCGATGCCCGAATCGACCTGCATCGCGGTCAGCACGTCGCGCGTCTGGTAGGCCATCGATTCGATCGCCGCGCGGATGAAGTGTTCCTTGGTGGTGCCGCGGGTCAGGCCGAACACCGCGCCGCGGATGTCGCTGCGCCAGTACGGCGCGCCCAGGCCGACGAAGGCCGGCACGAAGTACACGCCGTCGTTGTCGCCGGCACGCTCGGCGTAGGCCTGCGAGTCGCTGGCCTTGCCGAGCATGCGCAGGCCGTCGCGCAGCCACTGCACCACCGAACCGGCGACGAAGATCGCGCCTTCCAGCGCGTACTCGACCTTGCCGTCCACGCCCCAGGCGATGGTGGTGAGCAGGCCGTTCTTCGACGCCACCGCCTTCTCGCCGGTATTCATCAGCATGAAACAACCGGTGCCGTAGGTGTTCTTGGCCATGCCCGGCTCGAAGCAGGCCTGGCCGAACAGCGCCGCCTGCTGGTCGCCGGCGATACCCGCGATCGGCACCGCATGCCCGTAGAAATACTGGCCCTGGGTGTTGCCGTAGATCTCGCTGGACGAGCGCACCTCCGGCAGCATCGAGGCGGGGATGTCGAGCAGTTGCAGCAGTTCCTCGTCCCAGCGCAGTTCGTGGATGTTGTACAGCAGCGTGCGCGAGGCGTTGGTGTAGTCGGTGACGTGGACCTTGCCGCCGGTGAGGTTCCAGATCAGCCAGCTGTCGATGGTGCCGAAGGCCAGTTCGCCGCGCTGCGCGCGTTCGCGCGCACCGTCGACATGGTCGAGGATCCACTTGACCTTGGTGCCGGAGAAGTACGCATCGATCAGCAGGCCGGTCTTGGCCCGCACCATGTCCTCGTGGCCGTCGGCCTTGAGCTGGTCGCAGATGTCCTTGGTCTGCCGCGACTGCCAGACGATGGCGTTGTAGATCGGCTGGCCGGTGGCGCGGTCCCACACCACCGCGGTCTCACGCTGGTTGGTGATGCCGATGCCGGCGATCGCGCTGGCATCCACCTGGTGGTTGTTGAGCAGTTCGGTGATCGTGGTGTAGACGCTGGTCATGATCTCGCGCGGGTTGTGCTCGACCCAGCCCGGCTGCGGGAAGATCTGCGAGAACTCGCGCTGGGCCATGCCGACGATGCGGCCCTGGCGGTCGAACAGGATCGCGCGCGAACTGGTGGTGCCCTGGTCGATGGCCAGGATGAACTGCTTTTCCATCGGAGACTCCTGCGGGATGCACGCCGCGCGCACGGGCGCGGCGCCAACGGGGAATTAGAGGCGCGCACGCCGCGCGCGGAAACGAACGCGCTGCCGGTGCGCTAGCCGCGGCGCGCAGCGGCCTGTTCTTCTTCCAGCGCTTTCACCCGCGCCGGCAGGAACGGATAGATCAGCCACTGGTAGGCGGCGCCGCCGATCACGCCGC
>NZ_AQOJ01000246.1:0-7601 GCF_000364685.1 Xanthomonas sp. SHU 166 | reverse complement strand
GCGTGCGCGGCACGCTCAGCGCGGCCCGCCGCCGCGGCGTCCGCCGCCGCGCTGCTGCTGCTTGCCCTCGGCCGCCTTCAGTTCGGCCTCGGTCGGCTCCGGCGGCGCTTCGCCCGGCTTCAGCGCGTTCACCTTGGTGCCGGGCTTGAGCCGGAACTGGCCTTCGGTGACCACCCGCTCACCGGCCTTCAGGCCTTCGGTCAGCTGCACGTGGCTGTCGCCCACTTCCGCGCCCTGCTTCACCGTCTGCATCTTGACCGTGTTGTCGGCCTGCACCACGTACACGTAGTCGCCGTTGGGCCCGCGCTGCACCGCCTGGGTCGGGACCACCACGCCGTCGGCCACGGTGCGCAGGGTCAGGCGCACGTTGACGAACTGGCCCGGCCACAGCGCGCGGTCGTCGTTCGGGAACACCGCGCGGACCTTGAAGGTGCCGGTGTCGGCGCTGATCTGGTTGTCGATCACGTCGACCTGGCCGTCGCTGGCGATCGGATGCGCATCGGTGCGGTCCAGAGCGGTCACCGGCAGCGGCGCGGCCGCCTGCGCCTGGCGCACGTCCTGCAGCTGGATCTCCGGCAGGTTGAAGGTCACGTAGATCGGGTGCACCTGGGTGATGGTGACGATGGTGCTGCTGGTGCTGACGATGTTGCCCACGTCCACGCCGCGGATGCCGGCGATGCCGTCGCTGGGGGCGAGGATGCGGGTGTACTGCAACTGCACCTGCGCCGCACGCATCTGCGCGTCGTTGGCGGCGACCGCCGCTTCGTACTGCGCCACCTGGTTGCGCTGGGTGTCCAGGTCGGTCTTGGCCACGTACTGGCGGTAGGCCGGCGAGTCGGAGCGCTGGAAGGTGGAACGCGCGGTGGCCAGCAGCGCCTGGTTCTGGCGCTTGCTCGCCGCGGCCTGGTCGTAGCTGGCCTGCAGCGAGCGCGGGTCGATCTGCGCCAGCAGCTCGCCCTTCTTCACTTCCTGGCCTTCGCGGAAGTTCAGGCTCATCAGCTGGCCGCCGACCTGCGGGCTGACGGTGACGGTGCTCAGCGCGGTCACCGTGCCGGTGGCGGTGGCGTAGATCGGCACCGCCTGGTGTGTGGCGGCGACGACCGTCACCGGGACCGGCGTGTTGTCGCTGTCGTCGCCCATGCCGTCACCGGGGCCGCCGCCCTTGTGATGTCCGCCGCGCATGACGCGCATGCCCACCACCACCACGGCCACCGCTGCGAGGATCAGCAGCGCAATCTTCCAGAAACGCGACATCCGGGGAAACTCCTGTGGCGAGGCGGGGTGGAGGGCCCTCCCGCAGTGGCTGGTGACGAGCGAGAAAGCATATCGCCGGCGCGTTGCGATTGGACCATGACTGAAGGGACAGACCCCGCGGGCGGGCAAGGCCGGTCGTCCGCTCTCGCAACGCGCAGGCGGCGCATCGGTTGACACGGATTCGCAAGGGTTTTTTGTCCGCAACGGGATCCGTGGCCGCCCCTCGCCGGCGGCCGATGCACTACAGTGACTGAACGCCCGTTGCGTCCCGATCTGGAGCCCTGCCATGCCGCGCCTGTCCCGCCTGCTGTCCGCGATGCTGTTCGCCGTCCCCGCCCTGGCCTGGGCGCAGAGCGCCGAGCGCCCGGAGGTGACGGCCGCCGCGGCCAGGCTGCAGGCCAAGGTGGTGGAGTGGCGGCGCGACTTCCACCAGCACCCCGAGCTGTCCAACCGCGAGGAGCGCACCGCCGCCAAGGTCGCGGAGCGATTGCGCGCGCTGGGCCTGAAGCCGCAGACCGGCATCGCCCACCACGGCGTGGTGGCGATCGTCAAAGGCGCGCTGCCGGGGCCGAAGATCGCCCTGCGCGCGGACATGGACGCGCTGCCGGTGACCGAGCAGACCGGCCTGCCGTTCGCCTCCAAGGCCACCAGCGAGTACCGCGGCGAGACCGTGGGGGTGATGCACGCCTGTGGCCACGACGCGCACACCGCGATCCTGCTCGGCGTCGCCGAGGCGCTGGTGGCGATGCGCGCGCAGCTGCCGGGCGAGGTCATGCTGGTGTTCCAGCCCTCGGAGGAGGGCGCGCCGGGCAACGAGGAGGGCGGCGCCTCGCTGATGCTCAAGGAAGGCCTGTTCCGCGACTTCAAGCCGCAGGCGATGTTCGGCCTGCACGTGTTCTCCAGCGTCCAGGCCGGCAAGATCGCGGTGCGCGGCGGCCCGCTGATGGCCGCCTCGGACCGTTTCAGCATCAAGGTGATCGGCCGCCAGACCCACGGCTCGGCGCCGTGGAACGGCATCGACCCGATCGTGACCAGCGCCGATCTGATCGGCGCGGCGCAGACGGTGATCAGCCGCCGCGCCAACCTGTCCAAGCAGCCGGCGGTGCTCAGCTTCGGCGCGATCAAGGGCGGCATCCGCTACAACATCATCCCCGACGACGTGGAGATGGTCGGCACCATCCGCACCTTCGACGAGGGCATGCGCCAGCAGATCTTCGCCGACCTCAGGACCGTGGCCGAGCACACCGCCGCCGCGCACGGCGCCAAGGCCGAAGCGCACGTGCCCGACCAGGACGGCAACCCGGCCACGGTCAACGACCCGGCGCTGACTGCGCGCATGCTGCCCAGCCTGCAGGCGGTGGTCGGCGCCGGCAACGTCTACGAACCGCCGCTGCAGATGGGCGCGGAGGATTTCTCGTTCTACGCGCAGCAGGTGCCGTCGATGTTCTTCTTCGTCGGCGCCACCGGCCCCGGCATCGACCCGGCGACTGCGCCCAGCAACCACTCGCCGCAGTTCCTGCTCGACGAGACCGCCCTGGACGTCGGCCTGCGCGCCATGCTGCAGGTGACGCTGGATTATTTGAAGCAGTGATTGCGGAGTCGGGATTGGGGATTCGTAAGCGCGTGGGTGCGGCGGCTTAGGGAATCGTCATCGGTGCTGCCCCAACGCCTATCCGTTGGAGCGGCGCTCGATCGTCCCGGGGAGTCAACCGTCATGCAGGTGCGAGGCGCGATGTGGCGCGCTTGCCGATGGGGCAATGCGTCGGGACTGAAGTCCCTCCCACAGTGCATCCGGCGGGCTCGCGGTGAGCCTTTGTGGAAGCGACCTCGGTCGCGACGTGCAACGCCTCGCATCGACGCAAGCACGTCGATCCAAGTGAGCCAGATTTTGCTTTTGCCACTCCCAAATCCCAAATCCCGAATCCCAGCCCCATACACCTCCCAGCCAGAACGCGCCCGCTACACTGCACGGCATGAACACCCCCCAGGATTCCAGTCTCGGCCGCGAGGTCGCCTACCCGTCGCAGTACGATCCCGCGCTGCTGTTTCCCATCCCGCGCGCTGCGGCGCGCACCGAGATCGGTCTCGACCCCGCGGCGCTGCCGTTCTTCGGCGTGGACCGCTGGCACGCCTACGAACTGAGCTGGCTCGATGCGCAGGGCAAGCCCTGTGTCGCCACCGCGACCCTGCACGTGCCGTGCGCCTCGCCCAACCTGATCGAATCCAAATCGCTCAAGCTCTATCTCAACTCGCTCAATGCGATGCGCTTCAACAGCGCCGAAGCGCTGCGCAGTTGCATCGTCACCGATCTGTCGGCGCGCGCCGGCGCCGACGTGGCGATGGAGTTTGGCCTGCCGCCGATGGACACGCTGGGCGAGGGCGAGTCGCTCGATGCGCTGGACATCGCCATCGACTGCTACGGTCCGCCGCGTCCGGACTTCCTGTCCGCTGCCGATGGCGATGTGGTCGAGGAAACCCTCACCAGCGAATTGCTCAAGTCCAACTGCCCGGTCACCGGCCAGCCAGACTGGGCCTCGCTGCATGTGCGCTATCGCGGCGGCCGCATCGACCGCGAAGGCCTGCTGCGTTACCTGATCAGTTTCCGCGAACACGCCGGCTTCCACGAGCAGTGCGTGGAGCGCATCTTCCACGACCTGATGACACGCTGCCGCCCGCAGTCGCTGCAGGTGGAGGCGCGCTACACCCGCCGCGGCGGGCTGGACATCAATCCCTGGCGCGCCACCGCGGACGTGGCCGAGCCGCTGAGATTCCTGCGCGATCTGCGTCAGTAGAGCGGCGCTGACACCGCGATTGCGCCATCGGCCGCGACGCGCGACTTCATCGACGCGGCCGAGCGTGCTGCAGTCGGGACTGAAGTACCTCCCACAAGAAGCGCCCTGCGGGGAGCGCTGTCGTCAGCTTCTCTGCGGCAGACCGGGGTTCGCGCAGTCGTCGCCTGGACGATGCGCCCACATGGCGATGGTGGCGTGTGTTCGCGGTTCTGCCGGCATGCACGGTCCCGAGCATGCGAGCGACACATTTCGCCGCGTTGGCATACGCGCGGCGCGCCTGAACCGCAGCCGCGCGGTTCACGGTCGCGCGATCCTTTTTTAACAAATCCTGTGACACCGTGGCAGCGTCCCATCACGCAGGAAGCCACGCGATGAACAGTGACAAGCGCGCCGATTTCTCGGCGGTCACCGCCAAGGTGGACACCACCGCCGACGTCGTACAGAAGGCGGATTTTTCCGCCGTGCAGAGCAAGGTCGACAGCACCGCCGAGCAGGTGCAGCAGGTGTACGTGGTCAAGCCTGGCGATTCGTTATCCAAGATCGCCAAGCTGCATTACGGCGACGGCAACGCCTGGACGCGCATCTTCGAGGCCAACCGCGACGTGCTGGCCGACCCCGACAAGATCTATCCCGGCCAGACCCTCAAGCTGCCGGCCGGCGCCTGAGGCGTCGCCACCACCCCCTTTCGTTATTCCGACAGGAGTCCCCACCGATGAAGACCCGCTCGATCTCCGCGTTTTCGCCCCTGATGATCGCCCTGGTCGGCGCGTTGGCGCTGGCCGGCTGCAAGAAGCAGGAGCAGCAACAGACCGTGTCGCCCGATCCCACCTCGTCCGCGCCGACTGAGCAGATGCCGGGTCCGGCCGCAGCCCCGGCGGAGCAGCCGGCGCCGGCCGCCGCAGGCGCCAATGCGGTGAACGTGGCCGCCGTCGCTGTCGGCAACACTGCCGCGGCGGACAAGTCCGTCGCACCGATGACCACGCTCGCCAGCAAGGACAAGATCATCGTTTCGGTGAAGACCGAGGGCTCGGCGACCAACGCCAATGTCGGCGCCAAGCTGGTGTTCCAGGACGGCCAGACCGCCGGCGAGCGCACCGAGACGCTCAATACCAGCGGTGCCGACACCACCAACTTCGAGTTCACCAATCCCAAGGGCTGGCCGGCCGGCCAGTACAAGGCCGAGGTCACCGTGAACGGCCAGGCGGCGGGCACGCCGCAGACGTTCGAGGTGAAGTGATCCAGGGCTGAGGCCCGATCACGGGTCGCACGCGCCGCCTCTCTCCCGGCACGTGCGACACGCTGGCGCAGCCGCGAGGCTGCGCCTTTTTTATGCGTGGCCCGATGCTCCGACAGCACTGCCGACGCGCCGGAGGAAGAAGGTGTGGGGGACTTCAGGACACTCCCATAGCCCGGAAACCCGTCATAGGAGCGGCTTCAGCCGCGACCGGCCTTAGCGGGTACGCCCGTCGCGGCTGACGCCGCTCCTGCCACGGAGGCGCAAGCTGCATCCGGCGGATCAGCGGCGCCCTTCCATCCCGACGCACGTCCTGGACGATGCCTTGCCGTCCACTCGGCGGCGTCTGCGCGCACCATCGCTGGCCAGCACCGCGCAGCCGCGCAAGGCGATCAGTGATGCGCGTGCAGATCCAGCATGCGCCCACTCACCACCACCTGGCGCAGGCGCAGGTCGCTGTCCAGCACCACCAGGTCGGCGCGGGCGTCGGGAGCGATGCGGCCGCGGTCGCCGAGGCCCAGGTAGTCGGCCGGGAAGGTGGACACGCGCTGTGCGGCATCGGCCAGCTCCAGGCCCGCCTGCACCAGGTTGCGCAACGCCTGATCCATGGTCAGTGCGCTGCCGGCCAGCGAGCCGCTGGCCAGGCGCACGCAGCCGCCGCACTTGTGCACGCGCTGCTCGCCCAGTGCGTATTCGCCGTCGGGCATGCCGGTGGCGGCGGTGGCGTCGGTCACCGCGTACAGGCGCGGGATCGCGCGCGCGGCGAGGCGAATCACGCCGGGATGCACATGCTGCAGGTCGGGAATGAGTTCGGCGTACTGCGCATGCGCCAGCGCCGCGGCGGCGATGCCGGGGCGATAGTGGTCCACGCCGGTCATGCCGTTGAACAGGTGAGTGAAGCCGGCCGCGCCAGCCTGCAGCGCCGCCACGCCGTCCTCGTAGCTGCCGGCGCTGTGGCCGAGCTGCACGCGGATGCCCAGTGCGGTCAGCGCCGGAATCAGCGCGGTGTGCGCACCGATCTCCGGCGCCAGGGTCAGCACCCGGATCGGCGCCAGCGCCTGCCACTGCTGGACCTGGGCGAGGCTGGCCTCGATCGTGCGGTCGGGTTGCGCGCCCAGCCGCTGCGGGCTGATGAAGGGGCCTTCCAGGTGCACGCCGGCGATGCAGGCGGCGTCGGCATCGGGCGCGGCCATGGTCGCGGCGACGCCGCGCAGTGCGTGCGCGATCTCCTCGACGCCGGCGGTCATGGTGGTCGCCAGCAGGGTGGTGGTGCCGAAGCGCAGGTGGGTGCGGGCGATGCGCCGCGCCGCGTCGCCGCCCTGCATCAGATCCACGCCGGCGGCGCCGTGCACATGCAGGTCGACGAAGCCCGGCAGGATCAGCGGCAATTGCGGATCGTCGCCGCCGCTGTGGTCGTCCACCTGCAGCCGGCGCACGTGGCTGTCGAAGTGGACGTGGCCGCGGCGCCAGCCCAGCGGGGTGAGCAGGCGGCCGTGCAGGGAGCGGGTGTCGGTCATGGCGTGGGCTCGGCGACGATCACCTCGATGCCCAGCCGCTGCAGCCCCTCGCGGGTGGCCTCGTCGATGCCGGCGTCGGTGATGATGGCGTGGATCTGGTCCAGGCGGGCGATGCGGTGCAAGCTGACCCGGCCGAACTTGGAGGCGTCGGTCAGCACCACGATGCGCCGCGCGCGCTCGACCATGCGGTGGTTGAGCCGCGCTTCGGCCTCGTCGTGGGTGGTCAGGCCGAACTGCAGGTCCAGGCCATCCACGCCCAGGAACAGCGTGTCGAAACCGTAGGCGTTGAGGCTGGCCTCGGCCTGGCTGCCCTGCAGCGACAGCGATTGCTGGCGCAACTGGCCGCCGGTGAGCAGCACGTTGATGCCGGGCGCGTTGGCCAGTTCCCAGGCGATGTTGAGGCCGTTGGTCATCACCGTGACGTCGCGGTGCGCGCGCAGGTGGCGGGCCAGGGTCATCGTGGTCGAACCGGAGTCGATGATGATGTTGGCGCCGGGCTGCACCATGCGCGCGGCACAGGCGCCGATCGATTCCTTCAGCGGCAGGTTCAGCGCGTCCTTTTCATGGATGTCCTGCTCCTGCGGCGGCGTGCGCACCAGCGTGGCGCCGCCGTGGGTGCGGGTGGCCAGGCCCTGCGCCTCGAAATGGTTGAGATCGGCGCGAATGGTCACCGCCGACACGTCGAAGCGTTCCACCAGGTCGGCAACCTGCACCGTGCCGTGTTCGAGCAGCGACTGCAGGATCTGCTGGCGGCGGGAGCGGGTGTTGCGCATGGCCATTCTCGGATTCGCGGGCGACCGGGAA
>NZ_AQOJ01000245.1:0-12773 GCF_000364685.1 Xanthomonas sp. SHU 166 | reverse complement strand
CCGGCAGCCGCTTCGGCGCGTGGCCGGCGCGCGCCGGCGCGGTTGGCGCTGCAGGCGCGGGCGTATTCGTCCAGGCACAGGCCGATGCGGTGCTGGACCAGCGCCGCCGGGGTATTGGCGAGCTGGCCGGCGCGCACCGCGCGGTACTGCTCGGGCAGGAACTGGCTGAGCAGCACCAGCGGCGGCGCATGCCGTTCCAGGTTGGCGAACAAGGTGTCCACCGCCGTGCGCACCGCCGGCGCGCCCCAGTAGTAGCGGCAGCGGTCGCTGAAGGAATAGCGCCGCAGCAGGCGTTGCGCGGCGGCGTCGCCCGGATAGTAGGACTGCCAATATCCGGGTTGCGCCTGCATCGCCGCGTCCAGCACCTGCGGCAGTTGCGAGCACTGCGCCGCGGGGAGCAGTTCGGCTTCGATCGCGGCCAGCGCGCACAGCGCCTCGCGATAGGCGAAGGTGGCGGCGGGGCCGACCTTGAGGATGGCGAAGTGGTCGCGCACCAGCGCGTGCAGCGCGTCCTCGCGCTGGTAATCGGTGGAGTGCGCCTCGAACACGATGCGCGGTTGCTGCTCGAGGAAATCGGCCAGCGCGGCGGCGGCGGCCGGATCGTAGTCATGCACGCTACTGTGGTCGAAATCCACGCCCGGCTGCACCACCAGCGCGATCACCCGCTGCCACGCGGCGCGCAGCGGCGGCGTGTCGAAGGCCTGCCGGTGGATGGCCAGGGTCTGCGCGGCCGCGGCCGGCGTGGTCACCTGCAGGCCGCCGGCCAGCGAGGCTTCGCCGCCGGGAATCGGCACCTCGGTGCCGATCACGTACACCGGCGGCGGCAGCCCATGTGCGGCGGCGGTGCGCTCGGCGATCTCGGCCAGTTCGGCCGACCGCGCGGCGACGACGGCATCGGGCAGCGGCACCGGATCGTCGGCGCAGGCCATGCTGCAGTCCAGGTGGATCTTGTGGAAGCCCGCGGCGACGTACTGTTCGATCAGCACGCGCGCATGGGCCATGGCCTCGGCGGCCGGCCCCTTCTGCCAGGCGTTCGGGCCCAGGTGATCGCCGCCCAGGATCAGCCGCGCGCGCGGGAAGCCTTCCGTGTCGGCCAGTGCGCCGACGTAGTCGCGGTACTGCGCCGGGGTCATGCCGGTGTAGCCGCCGAACTGGTCGACCTGGTTGGAGGTGGCCTCCACCAGCAGCAGCGTGTCGTGGGCCAGCGCGACCTGCATCGCCGCGCGCAGCACCTGTTCGTTGCTGCAGCAGACGCTGTACAGGCCGACGTTGGCGCCGGCGCGATGGGAGGCGAGCAGGGTCTGCAAGGGCGACATGGGGGCTCCGGCGGATCAGGAATAGGCGGGATGGCAGGCCAGCAGCGCGGCACCGCGGGCGCCGCCGGCATCGCCGAAGCGTGGCGGCACGATCGGCGGCACCTGCACGCCGGCGAACAGGTGCGCGGCGATGGCCTCGGGCAGTTGCCGGTACAGCGGCGGGTATTGCGACAGCCCGCCGCCGAGCACGATCACGTGCGGATCCAGCGCCAGCACCACGGCGGCCAGGCTGTGGCCGAGCAGGTCGCGGTGGATGTCCAGCGCCTGCTGCGCGCGCGCATCGCCGGCCTCGGCCAGGGCGATCACCGCGCTGGCGTCGGCGGCGTCGCTGCCGAGATGGCGCGCGATCGCCGCCACGCCGCTGCCGGACACGTAGCGCTCCACGCAGCCCTGCAGGCCGCAGCCGCAGTCCAGCAGCGGCAGGCGATGGCGCTGCAGCAGGTGCCCGGGCACGCTCCAGTGGCCCCATTCGCCGGCGATGCCGTTGCAGCCGGCGAGCAGGCGGCCCTGCACGCAGAAGCCGCCGCCGGCGCCGGTGCCGAGGATGGCGCCGAACATGCTGGGGTAGCCATCGGCGGCACCGCCGTGCGCCTCGGACAGCGCGAAGCATTGCAGGTCGTTGCCGATGCGCAGCGGACGCGGCAGCCGCGCCTGCAGGTCCTGCGCCACGTGCTGGCCGGTCAGCGCCGGCACGTTCGCGCTCAGTTGGCGGCCGCTGCGGCGGTCGCGCACGCCGGGCAGGGCGATGCCGAGCGCGCTGTCATGGCATCCCAGCGCGGCATCGGCCGCGGCCACCAGCGCCACCACCGCCTGCAGGAAGCCGGCGTAGTCGCCCTGCGGTGTGGCCACGCGGCGCCGCCACAGCACCTGCAGCGCGGCGTCGCAGGCCACCAGTTCGATCTTGGTGCCGCCGACGTCCAGGCCGTAGCAGGTGGGCGCGCCAGGCTCAGCCATGGTGGATGGTGACGCCCTGGACCACGCGGTTGACGGTGCCGTCGGGGAACGGGTTGTCCGGAGTCAGGCCGAGCGCGGCCGAACGCTGCAGCGCGAACAGTTGCGCGAAGCCCAGCCACAGCGGCGCCAGCCACGGATCGTCCAGGCCGGCGACGGCGAGCGTGTGGTCGTCGCCGGCCCCGATGTCCGCATGCGGGCCGATCGCCAGCACCTGGCCGGCCACGCCATCGCGGCGCAGTTCGTCCAGCAGGTCCTGCTCGTAGCGGCGCGCCAGCGGCTGCACGCTGCGCAGCACCACCACCAGGGTGCTGCGGTCGAGCGTGGACTTGGGGCCGTGGCGGAAGCCCAGCGGCGTGTTGGCCAGCGCCAGCACGCGGCCGGCGGTGAGTTCCAGCACCTTCAGCGCGGCCTCGCGCGCCAGCGCTTCCAGCGGGCCGCTGCCGAGATAGATCACCCGCGCGAACGGGCGCTGCGCCAGCGCCGCCACCGCGCCATCCCATTGCGCCAGGCCGCGGTCGGCCAGTTCGGCCAGCCGCTGCAGGCGCGTGCTGCGCGTTTCCCATGGCGCACGATCGAACACGCTCAGCGCCGCCAGCAGCATGCAGGTGAGGCTGCTGGTCATGGCGAAGGCGCGGTCGCAGCTGGCCGGCGGCATCAGCAGCGTGCAGGTGTCGGCGCGGCCGGCGCCGCGCTGCGCCAGTTCGCCGTCGGCATTGCAGGTGATGTCGAGGAAGCGCGCCTCGTCCACGTCGCTGCGCACGCGCTCCACCGCGGCCACGCTTTCCGGGCTGGAGCCGCTGCGCCCGAACGACACCAGCAGGGTCGGCCGCGCGCGCTGCAGGTACAGCGCCGGATGGGTCAGCAGGCTGGTGGTGTGCACCGCGCGCACCTCGGCCGGCCACTGCGCATTGATCGCGTCGGCCACCATCTCGGCGATGAAGCCGGAACTGCCGGCGCCGGTGAACAGCACGCGCTGGTTCGGATCGGCGAGGCGGTCGCCGAGGAAGGCCTGCAGGCGGTCGCCGGCCTGCGCCAGATCCTGCGCCAGGGTCCGCCACAGCGCCGGCTGCTGGGCGATCTCGCGGGCGGTATCGGCCCCGCCCAGGCGCTGCCAGGCGGATGCATCGGAAAGCGGAAGGAGGTCCATGCGGTGGTTCCTGTTGGGCCAGCGCACCATCCGGCTTTTCTTTCGAAATGTCAAACATCGAAAGAAAAAAGAAAGTATTTACCTGTGCCCAATGTGTCTGCGGATCGCCCGCACTAAAACGAAAGGTGCAAGCGGATGCTGCTATCGCAAGCCGAATCAGCTGATTCTGGTGAGCTGAAAGCAAAGTCATGCGTGGCGATATCTTTCGTTTTGCCAAAATAAATCTTGTTTTTTGCTTTCAATTTATTGACATCTTTCAAATCCCTGGCCTAGAGTCGGCGCAACGCTTTCGAAACGCCCGGGGAAACGGGTTTGGGGGTCGTGTGGAGAATCGCGTTCGTCGCTCGCCGCTGTTGCCGGCGATCGCGCTGCCGGCCCTGCTGCTGGTGGCGGCCACCGTCGTCGCCGAGCCGGTCGGCAACCTGCGTACGGTCACCGCCAGCGCCAGCCGCGACGGCGTGCAAGGCTGGGACCTGCAGACCGACCGTGGCGTGCGCCTGCGCATCGAACTGCCGGCGGCGGACATCGTGCGCGTGCAGGCCGGGCGCCACGGCACGCTCACCGGCGCCGGTGACAAGGCCACCCCGATCGTGCTGCCGCAACCCAAGGCCGCGGTGCAGGCGCAACTGGAAGACGATGCGCAGGAACTGCGCGTGCGTACCGACGCGCTGGTGCTGCACGTGCAGCGGCAACCGCTGCGGCTGCGCCTGGAGCGGCTGGAACAGGGCCGCGCGGTCGCGCTGTGGCAGGAACTGCAGCCGCTGGACCTGGATGCCACGCAGAGCGTGCAGGTGCTGTCCTCGCAGGCCGACGAAGCCTATTACGGCGGCGGCCAGCAGAACGGGCGCTTCGAGTTCAAGGGCCGTGAACTGGAAGTGTCGTATTCCGGCGGCTGGGAGGAGGGCGATCGCCCGAGCCCGGCGCCGATGCTGCTCAGCAGTCGCGGCTGGGGCATGCTGCGCAACACCTGGAGCGACGGCAGCTACGACCTGCGCCAGCCCGACCAGGCCACGCTGCTGCACCGCGAAGACCGCTTCGACGCCTACTACTTCGTCGGCGCCGACCTGCCGGCCCTGATCGAGCGCTATACCCGGCTGACCGGCCGCCCGAGCATGCTGGCGCGCTGGTCCCTGTCCTACGGCGATGCCGATTGCTACAACGACGGCGACAACGCCAAGAAGCCCGGCACCGTGCCCGACGGCTGGCACGACGGCCCCACCGGCACCACCCCGGACGTGGTCGACAGCGTGGCGCGGCAGTACCGCGAGCACGACATGCCCGGCGGCTGGATCCTGCCCAACGACGGCTACGGCTGCGGCTACACCAGGCTGCCGGAGACCGTGCAGGGCCTGGCCCGCTATGGCTTCCGCACCGGCCTGTGGACCGAGAACGGCGTGGACAAGATCGCCTGGGAAGTCGGCAAGGCCGGCAGCCGCGTGCAGAAGCTGGACGTGGCCTGGACCGGCAAGGGCTACCAGTTCGCGATGGACGCCAACCACCAGGCCTACGACGGCATCCTCGCCAACTCCGATGCGCGCCCGTTCCTGTGGACGGTGATGGGCTGGGCCGGCATCCAGCGCTACGCGGTGGCCTGGACCGGCGACCAGAGCAGCAGCTGGGACTACATCCGCTGGCACGTGCCGACCCTGATCGGCTCCGGCCTGTCCGGCATGGCCTACGCCGCCGGCGATGTGGATGCGATCTTCGGCGGCAGCGCCGAGACCTTCACCCGCGACCTGCAGTGGAAGGCCTTCACCCCGGTGCTGATGGGCATGAGCGGCTGGTCGTCGAACGCGCGCAAGCATCCGTGGTGGTACGACGAGCCGTACCGCAGCATCAACCGCGATTACCTCAAGCTGAAAATGCGCCTGACCCCGTACATGTATGGCCTGGTGCACGATGCCGCGCAGACCGGCGCGCCGCCGGTGCGCGGGCTGATGTGGGAGGACCCGCGCGATCCGCACGCGCAGGACGAGACCTACAAGACCCAGTTCCTGCTCGGCCGCGACCTGCTGGTGGCGCCGGTGTACCGCAGCCAGGCGGCCAGCCGCGGCTGGCGGCGCGACATCCATCTGCCGGCCGGCGGCTGGATCGACTACTGGGACGGCCGCCGCGTGCAGGCCGGCGCCGATGGCCGCCAGCTCGACCGCCAGGTCGACCTGGCCACGCTGCCGCTGTTCGTGCGTGCCGGCGCGATCCTGCCGATGTACCCGGCGATGCTGTACGACGGCGAGAAGCCGCTGGACGAGGTGACCTTCGACCTGTATCCGCAGGGGGCCTCGCAGTACACGCTGTACGAGGACGACGGCAACACCCGCCGCTACCAGCAGGGCGAGTCCAGCACGCAGGCCGTGCGCGTGCAGGCGCCGGCGCAGGGCAGCGGCCCGGTGCAGGTATGGATCGATCCGGTGCAAGGCCGCTACGCCGGACAGCTGCCGCAGCGCCGCTATGCCTTGCGCGTGCTCGCGCGGCAGGCACCGCGGTCGGTGCAGGTCGGCGAACGCGCGCTGCCGACGGTTGCCGACGCCGCGGCCTTCGCCCAGGCCAGCGAAGGCTGGTACTTCGACGCCAAGGAGCGCCGCGGCACCGTGCACGTGCGCACCGCCGTGCAGGACATCCGCCAACCGCTGCAGCTGCGGTTGGACTTCCCGGTCGCCGCCGCTGCGGCCGACGACGCCTATCCGGCTGCGCCGGAGCTGGGCCGCGCGCTGCCCGCCGACAGCCTGCTGGTGGTGAACCGCCCGGCCGAGGAGCCCGGGCACCCGCTGGAGAACGCTTTCGACGACGACCCGGGCACCTGGTTCCGCAGCGTGCGCAACCAGGCCGTGCGCACCGGTGCGCACGAATGGGTGATCGGTTTCGGCGAGCGCAAGATGATCGACGGCATCGAGCTGGCGCCGCGCAACGACAAGAACTGGAAGCACGGCCAGGTGCGCGACTACGAGGTCTACCTGGGCGACAGCAACGGCGAGTGGGGCGAGCCGGTGGCGCGCGGCCATCTGCGCTTGCAGGAAGGCGTGCAGCGCATCGACTTCCCGGCGCATGCCGGCCGCCTGCTGCGCTTCCGCGTGCTGAGCGTGCAGAACCCCGAGGGCGACGGCGCCGACAGCAACGATCCGATGGTCACCGCCGCGCAGCGCCGACCGCGCGCCTTCGATGCGCTGCAGCCGCGCGACGTCGGCCCGATTGCGCTGTCGACCTTCCACATCCTCGAGCACCCGGCGCCGGAACGGCCGGCGCAGCAGCGCTATCTGTCCGAGCTGGCGTTGCCGGCGGCATTGGCCGGTCGCGTGCGCGCCGACCAGGCCTTGCACGGCGATGCCGGCATGCGCATGAACGGCCTGCAGTTCCGCCGCGGCCTGGGCGTGGGCGCCGACAGCCGCCTCGACCTGCGCCTGCACGGCGACTGGCGCCTGCTGCGCGCCGACCTGGGCATCGACGACGCCTGCCGCAGCGCCGGCGGTCTGCAGTTCCAGGTCTGGGGCGATGGCCGCCTGCTCTACGACAGCGGCCTGGTCAGCGCGCCCGGCGTGGTCAAGCCGGAACTGGATATCCGCGGCCTGTCCACGCTGAGCCTGCGCACGCTCGGCGCGCAGGGTCCGCAGCCTGCCCAGGTCTGCGCCAACTGGGCCAATGCCGTGCTGATCGGTCAGGAGGGCGACACCGCCAGCTTCGTCGCCCCATGACCGCCCCGTAACACCGCTCCTCCCCCGCCTTTCCCGACTGCGGCCGCCTGGCCGCGGCCCGGGAGCGCTTTGCCCGCCGATTCCGCGTTCGCGCCGCACCCTGCCAGGAGAGAACCCCGATGTTGCCCGCCCGTCACCGCCATCCCCGCTGTCGCCCGCTCGCTCCGTTGACCCTGGCCATCGCCGGTGTCCTGCTCGCCGCCCTGCAGCCCGCCGCCGCGCAGGACAGTCAGGCCGCCACCGACCTGGCCCGGGTCGAAGTCACCGGCTCCAACATCCGCCGCACCGACGTGGAGACCGCCTCGCCGGTGCAGGTGATCAGCAAGCAGGACATCCAGGCGATGGGTGCGCGCACGTTGCTGCAGGTGCTCGACAACCTGCCGGCGGCGCGGCCGGCGCAACAGGACGCGCGCTCGCTGTTCACCGGTTCCGACGGCGCCTCGCAGGCCAATTTGCGCGGCCTCGGCGCGCAGGGCACGCTGGTGCTGTTGAACGGCCGCCGCCTGTCGTACTACGGCGCGCCGGCCGGCTTCCAGACCCAGTTCGTCAACATCGATGCGATCCCGGCCGCGGCGATCGAGCGCATGGAAGTGCTCACCGACGGCGCCTCGGCGGTGTACGGCACCGACGCGGTGGCCGGCGTCATCAACGTGATCACCAAGCGCAACTTCCAGGGCGCGGAGATCAATTTCAGCAACGACACCTCCAGCCGCATCGAGTCCTACGGCGAACACCAGGCCAGCATCACCGCCGGCTTCGGCGACCTCACCGAGAACCGCTTCAACGTCTACGGCGCGGTCAACGTGTACCGGCGCGACGCGATCCCGCTGCGCGACTTCTACGACAAGCGCCCGGCGCAGTACTACGTCAACAATCCCAACTACCTGACCAACCTGCGCCTGGGCGTGGGCAGCAAGCCGGGCCAGTTCAACCCGGGCAGCTACTTCGCCTTCGACCCGGTTATCGGGCGCCGCGTGCAGGAAGCGGCACCGGGCTGCCAGAACGTGCTGACCAGCGAGGCCGCCGGCCCGCGCTGCGTGTGGGAAACCTGGTTGAACAACGAGATCGACGCCGGCGCCAAGTCCGAGCGCAACACCGCCTATCTCAACGGCACCTTCCTGGTCGGCGCCAGCACCGAACTGTTCGCCGAGGCCACCTACACCGACATCGACCTGCGCGCCAACGGCGGCACCCCGCGCGCGTTCAACACCACCACCGGCAACCCCACCAGCTGGTTCTCGCGCAACACCGGCAACACCGTCAACCAGTTCCTGTATCCGTTCCTCGGGCCCAACAACGAGTACAACCATGCCAGCCCGCAGTTGAAGGCGATGATGGGCGGGGTGGTCGGCCTGCAGTACCTGCTGCAGGACGCCGGCCCCGACTACTTCGGCCAGCGCAACACCGACAAGAGCTACCGCGTGCTCGGTGGCGCGCGCGGCAGCTTCGGCGACTGGAACTGGGAAACCGCCTTCGCCACCGCCGGCACCCACTCGGTCACCTACCAGACCGTCAACGTCAACGTGAAAGGCTTCGAGAAGGCGTTCGGCCCGTTCACCGTCGACCCGGGCACCGGCCGGGTGATCATCTCCGACCATCCCGCGTACAGGTTCGGCGAGATCAGCGCCGCCAACGCCGCGCTGATCCGCGAGGCATTCCCCACCTTCGACATCGAATCGTGGACGCGCCTGCACACCCTCGACGGCAAGATCGAAGGCCCGCTCTTCCGACTGCCGGCCGGCGAGATGCGCGCCGCGTTCGGCTTCAACGCCAGCCGCGAGACCTTCTACACCCCCGGCAACCCGGACGCGGCCAACGGCCTGATCACCCAGCAGGGCGGCTCCTGGTTCGACGGCAAGCGCAACACCTATGCGCTGTTCGCCGAGACCGTCGCGCCGATCACCGACAAGCTGGAACTCGACGCCGCGTTGCGCGCCGACAAGTATCCGAACTTCAGCACCAACCTGGCGCCCAAGGTCGGCTTCAAGTACCAGGCCTTCGAGCAACTGCTGCTGCGCGGCACCTATTCCACCGGCTTCCGCGCGCCCAGCCTGGCCGAGTCCGGCAGCGGCGGCGTCTATGCGCAGCTGGGCGGCTATCGCGACGAGGTGCGCTGCGGCGAGACCAACGCTATCGCCAACCTGCTGCTGCAGTCGCGCCGCAGCGGCGACGTGGATCTGGGCAAGAGCCTGCTCAATGCCGACTGCAGCCGCACCGTGGCGCGCATGACCCAGCCGAACCCGGACCTGAAGCCGGAGAAGGCCAAGATCGCCACGCTCGGCTTCGTCTACGAGCCGGCCAACTGGCTGTCGGTCTCGGCCGACTATTGGTTCATCTACCGCGACAACGAGATCGTCGCCCCGGACTACCGCCGCGCCGGCGACATCACCGCCATGACCCGCTCGCCGATCACCGACAGCGACCGCGCCAACCTCGCCCAGCTGGCGGCGATGTGCGCCGATCCGGCCAGCGGCGTGGCCTGCCCGGGCACGCTGCCGGGCTACAGCGTGGGCAATGTCGCCAGTGTGGTCGGCCAGTACCGCAACCGCGGCAAGACCCTGGTCGACGGCTTCGACATCGACGCGCGCAGCCGCTTCTCGCTCGGCCAGTGGGGCGGGCTGAACATCGGCCTGGCCGCCACCATCGCCAACCGCAACCGTTTCTACATGGACCAGGACAGCGGCTGGTACTACGGCGACGTGGTCGGCTACTACAACAACCCGCGCCTGCGCGCCACGCTCAATGCCGACTGGACCTACCGGCAGGTCACCACCAGCATGTTCGTCAACTACGTCGGCGGCACCAAGTGGGCCACCGACCGGATCGACGCCGAGGACAACAACCCGCAGACCTGCACCGCCGGCTACCTCAAGCTGCAGCCGAGCAAGTGCGATGGCGCGCCGTCGTGGTGGACCGCCAACCTCAGCGTCACCTGGCGCCCGGACGACGCCTGGAACCTGAGCTTCACCGTCAAGAACCTGTTCGACCGCCTGCCGTTCTACGATCCGAACAGCTTCCTGGGCGATTCCAGCGACTACGCCACCATCTTCGGCCGCGGCTACAGCGTGACCATCGGCTACCGCTTCAAGTGAGCGCACGTGCAGCAGCATGCGTGCCGGCCGACGCCGGCGCGCATCCAAAAGGAGACCGCACATCATGAAACGACGCGACTTCATCGCCGCTGGCGCCGCCATCGCCGCCAGCAGCCTGCTGCCGCAGACACCGGCCTGGGCGCGCAAGCGCACCCTGCGCCTGGCCATGATCGGCACCGGCATGCGCGGTCAGGTGCTGCTGACCGAACTGCTGCGCCGCGACGACGTGGACCTGGTCGCCCTGTGCGATAGCGAGCCGATCATGCTCGGCCGCGCCATGGCCATGGTCGCCAAGGCCGGCAAGCCCGCACCCACCGCCTACGGCCAGGACCGCGATGCCAGCGCCTGGAAGCGCGTGCTGGCGCACAAGGGCCTGGATGGCGTGATCGTGGCCACGCCCTGGGAGTGGCATGCGCCGATGGCGATCGCGGCGATGCAGGCCGGCGTGGCGGTCGGCTGCGAGGTGGTGGCCGGCATCACCCTGCAGGACCACTGGGATGTGCTCAACGCCCAGCTCGCCACCGGCACCCCGTACATGCTGCTGGAGAACGTCTGCTACCGCCGCGACGTGATGGCCGCGCTGCAGATGGTGCGGCAGGGGCTGTTCGGCGAACTGGTGCACCTGCAGGCCGGTTACCAGCACGATCTGCGCGGGGTGAAGTTCAACTCCGGCGACCCGGACCAGCCCTACGACAGCGGCGTGGAGTTCGGTGCCAAGGGCTGGAGCGAAGCGCGCTGGCGTACCGCGCATTCGGTGCAGCGCAACGGCGAGCTGTACCCCAGCCACGGCATCGGCCCGTGCGCGATGTACGCCGGCATCAACCGCGGCAACCGCATCACCCATCTCAACGCCTTCGCCAGCAAGGCCCGCGGCCTGCACGACTACACCGTGGCCAAGAGCGGCGGCAACACCCATCCCAGCACCAAGGTGGCGTTCAAGCTGGGCGACGTCGTCACCACCACCCTGGCCTGCGCCAACGGCGAGACCATCCTGCTGCAGCACGACACCTCGCTGCCGCGTCCCTACTCGATGGGCTTCCGCGTGCAGGGCACCAAGGGCCTGTGGATGGATCTCAACCAGTCGATCCACCTCGAAGGCCGCAGCCCGCCGCACCAATGGGAAGCCTTCAAGCCCTACCAGGACCAGTACGAACACCCGCTGTGGACGCGCTACGCCGCCACCGCGGCCGGCGCCGGCCACGGCGGCATGGACTGGTTCGTCATCCACGCCTTCGTCGAAGCACTGAAGGCGAGGGCACCGATGCCGATCGACATCTACGACGCCGTGACGTGGAGTGCGATCACCCCGCTCTCCGAACAGTCGATCGCCAGCGGCTTCCAGACCGTCGCATTCCCGGATTTCACCGCGGGCGCGTGGCGCCAGCGCGCGCCGATCTTTGCGTTCGACGGCACGTACTGAGCGCGGTCGCCCCGGTACTCCACGCCTTGCATCCGTGCCGGGTGGCGGCCGGGTGTTTCGCTCCACGGACACTTGCATGTCAAACACCAGCGGCTATAGTGCCGCGCGTGGTGCGCTCCGGCGCGCTTTTTTCTGCGTGTCCAGTGTTGCGGTCGGGCCGATTCGCCTTGGGTGGATGGCCGGCCTGGGCTGGGCGTCGATCATCCTTTAGCCGTCAGTGAGCGCAATGAACGCACCCCTCTTGGAACTCGTCGAGCTTCTTTCTTCCGGCAGCACCGAACCCGACGAACGAAGCGAGATCGTTCGGGACATCGAAGCCTTCCTGCCGGAGCTGGAGTGGACCGAGTGCGAGGAACAGGCGTATGCAGTCGCGATCACCGCGGCGATGGAGCGTTACTCCGCCAACGGCGACAAGATGATCGATGTCCACCACGAGCTCTGCCAGATGATGGGCGACGCATTCCCTGCCTTTCCCAAGAACGTGGGGACGCAGACCGAGTACTTCACCTGGCTGGATCGCCACCTCGCCGAATGGACGGACGAAGGCGATGGCTACGACGTGGTGGAAATCGACGATATGACCACCGAAGACCAGCACCTGTTTGTGGTCTACCGGCGCGACGTGCCGCGCATTCTCGAGATTGCGGCGTCGTTGGGCGTGCCCGCCAGGCGTCCGCTGGACTACTGGCGCGGGCTCGGGTACGTCTGAGGTCTGGCACCTTGTCAGGGGGATGCCGCAAAGCAGAGAGTCGAGCTTCCGGCTTGAAGTGCGGATTCAAAGCTGGAAGGCAGAGGTTTCAATCCGCGCACCCGTGAGGGTGCGATCGGCAGGCCCGGCCCCAACTGGCCGAGCATCTGGGCGTTTCAATCCACGCATCAGTGAGGGTGCGACGCCCAGCGTCCACGCCATGTTCAAGCCGTACTGCCGGTTTCAATCCACGCAACCGTGAGGGTGCGACCAGCCAAGGTGAGCGGCCTCGTGCATGTCACTTGTGTTTCAATCCACGCACCCGTGAGGGTGCGACGTGTTCCCGGCCGGGACGTCCATCAGGACGAACGGGTAGTTTCAATCCACGCATCCGTGAGGGTGCGACTGCAGGACACGGTCGAGCAGTACAACAAGGGAAAGTTTCAATCCACGCACCCGTGAGGGTGCGA
>NZ_AQOJ01000244.1:0-4930 GCF_000364685.1 Xanthomonas sp. SHU 166 | reverse complement strand
CGCGGCAGCCGGGGCGGCAGCGGTGCCGGAGGCAGGGGCGACGGCGTCGGCAGTGCCGTCCTGGGCCTTGCATGCCACCAGGATCGGCAGCAGGGCCATCAGGGTCAGGGCGAAGCGGGTCTTCATCGGCGACATCTCCAGCAGGATGGGGGACAAATGCCGGACGCGCCGCAAGCGCGGTCCGGCCACCCCGTCATGATGCCATGGCGCGGATGAAGCGCCGTACGCCGATTACTTGCCTGCGCGCTCGCGGGCGATCAACGCGTCGGCGATGCGCAGCATGTCCTCGAAGTTCTTGCCCTTGACCAGGTACTTGCCGTCGACGATCAGCGCCGGGGTGCCGGAGATGTCGGCGTGCACGGCGAAATCGCGCGCGGCCTTCACCTGCGCGGCGACCTGCGGGCTCTGGTAGGCGGCGATGAAGGCCTGCGGCTTGACCCCGAAGCCGGCGTAGAACGTGGCCAGTTCCTCCGGCGCCACGTTCTGCACCGGCACGCTGCGCTTGTCGTGGATGGCCTCGAACATGGCGCGGTGGCTGCGGCTCTGCACGCCCAACTGCTGCGCGGCATAGAAGGCGCTGGCGAAGTTGTCCCAGTAGCCGCCGAATGCCGCCGGCACCAGGGTCAGGCGCACGTCCTTGGCCTGCTTGCCGGCCCACTCTTCCAGCAGCGGCTCGAAGTGCGCGCAATGCGGGCAGGTATAGCCGAACACTTCCACCACCTCGATCTTGCCGGCCAGCGGCGCGAACGGCTTGGGATTGGCGATCAGCGTGTAGTCCTCCCCTTCCACCGCGCTGGCGGACTTGGGTTGCGCGCAGGCGCTCAACGGCAGCAGGGCGAGCAGGCACAACAGCAGGCGGGGCAGACGGTTCATGCGATCTCCAATGGCAAAAAACGAACGCCGGTCGTCGGGACCGGCGCGAAGGGGAAACGGGCCGGCGCCGCCGCGGCGGCGCGCGGTCAGGATTGTTGCGCGGGCGCCGGCTGCTGTGGCGTCGCCGCGGCCGGTGCCGCCTGCGCGGCGGCCGCGTCGTCGGCGCGGTCGTGCAGGCCCTGCAGGTAGCTGCCCAGCGCCTTGATCTCCTGGTCGGTCAGCGGCTTGGCCACCTGCGCCATGATCTTGAACATCGTCGGATCGCGCTCCTGGGTGGTGCCGGCCTGGTATTCCTGCAGGCGCCGCGCCACGTAATCGGCGTGCTGGCCGCCCAGATGCGGATAGGCCGGACCCGGATTGCCGGCGCCGGCCGGGCCGTGGCAGGCCATGCACGCGGGAATGCCGCGGGTCGCGTCGCCGCCGCGATACAGCTGCTGGCCGACCTCGTAGAACTTCATGCCCGCGTAGGGACCGTCGGCGATCACCGCGTCGTCGGCGATGCCGGCGCCGGCCTTCTGCGTGGCGAAGTAGGCGCCGATGTCGCGCATGTCCTGCGCGCTTAGCGGCTGCACGAACGGCACCATCGCCGCGACCGCGCCGCTGGTGCGCTCGCCGTGGGCGATCAACGCCATCTGCCGCGCGCTGTAGCGCTCCACCTGGCCGGCGATGCGCGGATACATGGCGATTGCGGGGTTGCCGTCCGCGCCGTGGCAGGCGGCGCAGGCCGCGGCCTTGGCCTGGCCGGCCTTGGGGTCGCCCCAGGCGGCCTTGCCGATGTCGCCCTCCAGCGGCGTGGTGCGCACCGGCGCGTGGTCGGGAATGGGAACCACCGAGGTCTGCGCGAACGCGACCGCGGCGGCGACGGAAACCGCTAGACCGGCAAAGGCAAGAACGCGAGCGTGGCGCATTGCTGAAGCTCCGTATGACCCGACCCCGCGGCTGCCGGACGGCGACCGCACTCGCGCGATTATCGGCATGCCGCGGCCCGGCGGTCAACGAAGCCCGCCCGGGGCCCTGGACGTGCGATCCTAGGGGGATGTCGCTGATCCTCGAACGTGCCCACTATCTGTTGTCCGCCCACAATGCCCGCCAGTTGCCGGACGGCGGCGGCTGGGAAGTGGCGTTCGCCGGCCGCTCCAACGCCGGCAAGTCCAGCGCGCTGAACGCGCTGACCCGGCAGAACGCCCTGGCCCGCGTGTCCAAGACGCCCGGCCGTACCCAGCAGTTGGTGTTCTTCCAGGTCCAGCCCGAGCGCTACCTGGTGGACCTGCCCGGTTACGGCTACGCCAAGGTGCCGCAGGAACTGCAGGCGCACTGGCAGAAGTTCATCGACACCTATTTCCGCACGCGCGAGGCCCTGCGCGGGCTGGTGGTGGTGATGGACATCCGCCATCCGCTGAAGGACTACGACCGGCAGATGCTGGGCTACGCCGCCCAGCGCGGGCTGCCCGCGCACGCGCTGCTGACCAAGGCCGACAAGCTCGGCCGCGGCCAGCAGGGGCAGGTGCTGCAGCAGGTACGCAAGGAGCTGACCAGCGCGTTCGGCGATACGGTCAGCGTGCAGACCTTCTCCGGCGAGACCCGCCAGGGCGTGGACGAAGCACGCGGCATCGTCGGCGGCTGGCTGGGGCTGGAGACGGAGCCGACTGCCGCGGAGTGAGCGCGGCGGTGCTGGCACCCAAACTTCGCGAGACGCTCCTTGCCGGACCCTCACCCCAACCCCTCTCCCGATGGGAGAGGGGCTAGCCTCTGTTCCTTCTCCCACCGGGAGAAGGTGCCCCGCAGGGGCGGATGAGGGTACGGGCGCAGCCTCGTGCACCCAAACATCGCGAGTCGCTGCTTGCCGGACCCTCACCCCAACCCCTCTCCCGATGGGAGAGGGGCTTTGGCCTCTTCCTTCTCCCTCCGGGACCATGGCCCCCTTTTTGGGGGAAGGTGGCCCGCAGGGCCGGATGAGGGTACGGGCCAATCAAGGCGCCGCCGGCAACGGCGAGAACTCCGCCGGCACCCAGGCGAAGGCCTGGCCCTCGCGACGCACGTGGCCCAGTCCCGGGAACGGCAGGTGCGCGCCGGCTACCCACCAGCCGTGGTCCGCGGCCTGCGCCAGCATGCGCTTGCGCGCGGCGATCGCCGCGGCGCGGTCGCTGTCGGCCTCGAACGACGCCTGCGGCTGCGCGAACTGCACCGCGTGGTAGTGCACCAGATCGCCCCACACCAGCAGTTGCTGCCCCGCACCACCGTCGAAGCGGTACGACACGTGCCCGGGCGTGTGCCCGTGGGTATCCAGCGCCACCGCGCCGCCGGGCAGCGCGTCGCCGGGACGGAAACGGCGCAGCCGCTGCGTGGACTGGTAGGGCGCCACCGCCGCCCGCGCCAGCGGGAAGGCGAAGCGCAGTGCCTGCGGCGCCTCGGCCTCGCTGGCCGGGTCCAGCCAGTACGCCGCGTCGGCGGCGCTCAGCCACACCGTCGCCTTGGGATAGGCGGGCTGGCCCTGTGCGTCCAGCAGGCCGCACAGGTGATCGGGATGGGCGTGGGTCAGCAGCACGTCGTCGACCTGCTCGGGCGCATAGCCGGCCGCGCGCAGGTTGGCCAGCACCTGGCCGAGCCCGGGGCCGAAACAGGTCGCGGTGCCGGTGTCGACCAGGGTGAGGTGCGTGCCGTCCTGGATCAGATAAGCGTTGACCGCAGTCTGCAGGCCCTTGTCGTTCTCCGGCACATAGCGGTGGTCGAGCAGGCGTGCGATCGCCTCCGGCGGGATGTTCGCCAGTTGCGCGCGCCGCAGCGCCACGGTGCCGTCGAACAGGGCGGTGATGCGCAAGCGGCCGATCGCCTGGCGATAGACGCCGGGCACCTGCGTCTGGGCGCTGGCCGGCGCGGCGGCGTGGGCGGGTGATGGCAGCGTCAGCGCCGCGCTGGCGCTCATGGCCAGCGCGCACAACGCGCGCAACGGGAACACGGACATGGGATTTCCTGGCAGAGCGGCGTGCGCCGCGGTAATGGCATGCTGCGCCGGCGCCGCTGCGCGATTCGCTCATTCCGCTGCGCGCGGCGCTCACGCCGCCCCGGCTCAGTTGCCGATGCTGGCCGGATCCAGGCCGTAGCGTTGCTGGAAGCGTTGGCTGAAGCTGCGCACCGAGCGGTAGCCGGCGTGCGCGGCGACCGTCTTCAATGGCCAGCGCGTGGTGTACAGCAGTTGCATCGCGTGCGCCAGGCGCGCATCGGTGAGCAGTTCGCGCAACGACGTGCGTTCGCCGGCCAGGTGCCGACGCAGGGTCGCGCCGCTGAAGCCCAGGCGCTCCTCGATGTCGCGCGAACGCCAGTCGCGTTGTGGCTGCGCGGCGATCAGATCGCGCACCTGCGCTGCCACGCTCGGCGCCGGCGGCAGCAGCAGGCCGCCGTGGCCTTGCCGGCACAGCGCCACCACCAGGGTCGCCAGCGCCAGCCGCGCCTCGGTGTAGCGGCCGTCCTGCAGCGCCTGCCGCCATTGCAGCAGGGTGCTGCCGAACTCCTCGGCGCGCAGACGCGCCAGCTCCGCGCCGGCGGCGGGCAGCGGTTCGTTCCACAGCACGCGCGCGGCGCTCAGCGCTTCCTCGCACAGCGGCACCAGCACGCTCAGGTACAGGCCGCTGTGCGGATCCGGGATGTTGACCACATCGATGCGGCAGCGCCGCGTCACCAGGAACAGGTCGCCCGGTACGAAGTCCAGGGCCTGTGTCGCGGTGCGCACCTGCTTGCGTCCCTGCAGCAGGATCGCCAGGTGCGGCTGCGGGATCTCCACCGAGCGCGCGCCGTGTTCGCGGCGCGCGGTGATGCAGGCGTAGCCCTCGGCCTGGGTGCAGTCGGCCAGGCTGGCCAGGCGCGCCAGCAGCAAAGCGTCGGGGGAAGTCGTGTCGGCCATGGCCGGTGATGCTAGCGCAGCGGCGGGCGCGTCCGCTCAGACATGCACGCCGAACACATGGCCGATCGCGCCGCTGGCGAGCATCGCCGCCGCGCCCCAGAACACCACCCGCACTGCGCCGCGCAGGCCCGAGGCGCCGCCGGCACGCGCGGCCAGCGC
>NZ_AQOJ01000243.1:0-2669 GCF_000364685.1 Xanthomonas sp. SHU 166 | reverse complement strand
GCCCCGACCGCCGACGCCGCTCAGGCCGCTGCCGACACCGCCGCGACCGCCGCCAACACCGCTGCCGACGCTTCGGCCGCTGCCGCCGCTGCCCCGACCGACGCCGCTGCCGACAAGGCTGCCGACACCGCCAAGGCTGCGGAAGACACCGCCGAGAAGGCGAAGGACGCTGCTCAGGAAGCCAAGAAGTAATCACTTCTCGCTTTTTGCAGTCCTGAAAGAGCCGCTGGTCCGCCAGCGGCTTTTTCTTTGCCTGGCGTTTGCCGGGCAGCGCGGCAACGGCGCCACCAGCGTGCCGGCACAGCGTGTTCCCGGAGGGCGGCTAGGTGACGACGCATGCATGTGCGCCTCGCGCGAATGCCGCGCCGTCGTCCGCCGCTGACGTCGCCTCGCAAGCGTGCGTCCCCGCACACAGGATTCGTCGGCGCCATTGCGTCGTCCACGCGTAGCGCGCATGCAAGCGCGACGCATGACCCGCACGACGCGCCGCACCGCCGCCCGCGGCGGGCGATGCGCACCGCTGCCAGGCGCCATGCACGTGCGGCGCGTACGCGCCGACGCCGCACATCCGCATGGCCCGCATCGCCGGCATGCGACGGCATGCGACGGCATGCGACGGCAGCCGCGCGCATCGCAGTGCCTGGCTCCCACCCCACGGCGCCTCCCCCACCAGCGGCAGTGCCTTCCTGAACACTGCCCCGCGCCACCGCTTCGCCTTGACGCAGGCTGCATGCGCGTCCGCCTAGGCTGCGCCGCGTCACCCACCCGTGGACGGAGAAGCCGCATGAACAAGACCCCGATCGTGGCCCTGCTGGGCGCCCTCGCACTGGCTGGCTGCCAGGGTCCCGAATCGCAGCAGGCACAACGCGACGCCAAGGTCGCTGCCGAACAGACCGGCGAAGCCGCCAAGGAAGCCGCCGGCCAGGTCGCGCAGGCCGGGCGCGAGGTCGCCGCCGACGCGCGCGATGCCGCGCACCGTGCGGCCAACTCCGATGCCGTCAAGGATGCCTCGGCCGCAGCCAAAGAGATGGCGGCCGATGCCAGCGAGGCCACGGCGAATGCGGCGCAGAAAGTCGCCGACAAGGCACGCGAGAACGCCAACGAAGATCCGCACAACGGCGACCGCGAGCAGCATTGAGTCATTGGCCGTCCCCGTGCATGCGGGGGCGGCCTCTGCCGCGCAGCGCGTGCCGCGCGCTGTGCCGGCAGGGCGTCTTTTGTGACGCCGGTCCAAGGCGTTCGCGGCGTCACAGTAGACTTTTGCGATGCCGATTCTCCAACGTGTGCGGGCCAGGACCCGTCTAGCCCTGCTGTTCTCCGCCGCGGTCTTTGTGCTGATCGGCGCCGGCGTGTTCTACGGCGCACAACGCGCGATCTCCGACGCCGCACGCGTCGCGCATACCCACGAAGTGCTGCGCAACATCGACGAGGTGCAATCCACCTTGCTGATGACCGAATCCTCGTTGCGCGGCTACGAGTTGACCGACAACCAGGCCTATCTGAGCCTCTACTACGACAGCGCCGAACGCGTGCCGCGGCAGTTGGCGCAGCTGCGCAAGCTGGTTTCCGACAATCCGGTGCAGATCGCCAATGTGCAGATGCTGCAGCAACTGGCGAACACGCGATTGGTGCAGATGCGGCAGATGCTGGCGGTGTACCAGCGCGACGGTCTGGAAGCGCTGCAGCGGGCGATGGCGCCCAGCGTGTACCAGAGTTCCAGCGCGGTCCGCGATCAGGTACAGCAGATGACCGACGTGGAACTGCAGCTGCTGCAGAGCCGCGACACCTCCAACCAGCGCAGCGCCGACATGTTGCTGGCGCTGGCCCTGGCCGGCATCCCGTTCGGCCTGGGCAGCGTCGGCGTGGTGTACGCGCTGCTGCTGCGCGAATTACGCAACCGCAGTAACGCCGAACAGGCGGCCTCGATCGCCAACGAGAAGATGGAAGCCAGCATCACCGAGCTGGAGCGCACCAGTGCCGACCTCAACGCGCTCAGCCGCTATACCGGCCTGCTGCAGAGCTGCGTGGAGCCGGCCGAGGCACTGACGGTGACCGCACGCCTGCTCGCCGCGCTGATGCCCGACACCGGCGGCAGCGTCTATCTACTGCGCGCCTCGCGCGACCGCGCCGAGGAAATCGTCAGTTGGGGCCAGCCGCCGGTCGGCAGCGAGCCGGCCGTGGCGCCGCAGGACTGCTGGGCCTTGCGCCGCGACAAGAGCCACTTCGTGCATGCGCAGGGCCACGACTCGGCCTGCGCGCATCTGCGCGAGGATCCCTACGCCGCCGGTGCCAGCACCGCCTGCATCCCGCTTTCCGCACAGGGCACGCAATTGGGCTTCGTGTTCCTGGCCGGGCGCGGCACCGGTCCGCTGCCGCGCATCGCCATCGCCGAGGCCGCCGCCGAGCAGCTGTCGCTGGCGCTGAGCAACCTGCGCCTGCGCGAGTCGCTGCGCCTGCAGTCGATCCGCGACCCGCTCACCGGGCTGTTCAATCGGCGCTACCTGGAAGAATCGCTCAACCACGAACTGGCCCGCTGCGGACGCCGGCAGATGCCGCTGTCGCTGCTGATGCTGGACGTGGACCATTTCAAGCAGTTCAACGACCTGCACGGCCACGGCGGCGGCGACGCCCTGCTGGCCGCGGTCGGGCAGATGCTGTCGACGCGGCTG
>NZ_AQOJ01000242.1:0-536 GCF_000364685.1 Xanthomonas sp. SHU 166 | reverse complement strand
AGGACATCGCCTGCCGCTACGGCGGTGAGGAGTTCACGGTGATCCTGCCGGAGACCGGGCCGGAACAGGCGCAGGCCATCGCCGAGCAGATCCGCAGCGCTGCCCAGCAATTGAGCGCGACCGTGGACGGCAAGGCGCTGCCGGCGGTGACCATGTCGATCGGCGTGGCCAGCTATGCGCGCGACGGCGTGATCGCCACCACCCTGCTACGCAAGGCCGATGCGGCGCTGTACCGGGCCAAGCGCTGCGGCCGCAACCAGGTGCAGGCCTACGACCCGACGCTGGACGGCATGGGCTGAACCGGCGGCGGTCGCAGTCGGGCCGCCGTTTTGAAGAAAGCGTCACAAAACCGACGCGATAGAGCGGCGATAGTCGCGCTTCCCCCGACTGGAGACGACAGCCCATGTCCATCTGGAAAGACCAGGGTCCCGCGCGCAAGGATGGCCTGCCGCCCGTTCCCGGTAACGGCGCGTTGCCGCCGGAGCCGCGCCCGCCGGGCGATGCCGCCCCGGGCGAACCGCTCGCCGCGGTCGCCG
>NZ_AQOJ01000241.1:0-6259 GCF_000364685.1 Xanthomonas sp. SHU 166 | reverse complement strand
GGCCCGGCGGTGGCCGAAGAACACACCCTGCAGCAGAGCCTGCAACGCCAGGAGCCGCCCCCGCCGCCTTCGTCCACCGCCGAGGAGACCGCGCCGGCCAAGCCGGTGCCGGCGTTCACGGTGGCGCCGGAGATCTTCCGCGCCTACGACATCCGCGGCGTGGTCGGCCGCGACCTCAGCCCGCAGGTCGCGGCGCTGATCGGCCAGGCGATCGGCGCGGTGATGCAGGAGCAGGGGCTCAACGAGGTGGTGGTCGGCCGCGATGGCCGCCTGTCCGGGCCGGAGCTGTCGGCCGCACTGATCGAAGGCCTGCGCCGCGCCGGCTGCCATGTCACCGACATCGGCCTGGCGCCGACCCCGGTGGTCTACTTCGCCGCCTACCACCTGCGCGCCGGCAGCTGCGTGGCGGTGACCGGCAGCCACAACCCCGCCGACTACAACGGCTTCAAGATCGTGGTCGGCGGCGAGACCCTGTCCGGCGCCGCCATCGCCGACCTGTACACGCGGATCAGCGCCGGCCGCCTGCCCACGGCCGAGGAGCCGGGCCGGCTGCAGCAGCGCGATGTCGGCGACGACTACATCCAGCGCATCGCCGACGACGTGCAACTGGACCGCCCGCTCAAGGTGGTGGCCGATGCCGGCAACGGCGTCGGTGGCGAACTGGCGCCGCGCCTGCTGGAAGCGATCGGTGCCGAGGTCGTGCCGCTGTATTGCGACGTCGACGGCACCTTCCCCAACCACCATCCCGATCCCAGCGAGCCGCACAACCTCGAGGATCTGGTGCAGACGGTGCGGCGCTTCGACGCCGACCTGGGCGTGGCCTTCGACGGCGACGCCGACCGCCTCGGTGTGGTCACCAAGGAAGGCACGGTGATCTACCCGGACCGCCTGCTGATGCTGTTCGCCGCCGACGTGCTGCAACGCAATCCCGGCGCGCTGGTGATCTACGACGTCAAGTGCACCGGCAAGCTGTCCGACTATGTGCTGCGCAACGGCGGCAGCCCGCTGGTCTGGAAGACCGGGCATTCGCTGATCAAGGCGAAGATGCGCGAGACCGACGCCGAACTGGCCGGCGAGATGAGCGGCCACTTCTTCTTCAAGGAGCGCTGGTACGGCTTCGACGACGGCCTGTACGCGGCGGCGCGGTTGCTGGAGATCCTGGCCCAGCGCGAGGAATCGCCGTCGGAAGTGCTGGCCGAGCTGCCCGACAGCGTGGCCACGCCGGAGATCAAGCTGCCGGTGGACGGGCAGGACGCGCATGCGCTGGTCGCCGACCTGGTCGCCCAGGCGCAGCAGGAGGGCTCGCCGTTCGCCGGCGCGCGGCTGCTGACCATCGACGGGCTGCGCGCCGACTTCCCGGATGGCTGGGGCCTGGTGCGCGCCTCCAACACCACGCCGGTGCTGGTGCTGCGCTTCGAAGCCGACAACGCGGCGGCGCTGGAGCGGATCAAGGCGCTGTTCCGCGCCCAGCTGCAGGCCGTGCTGCCGGGCCTGGCGCCGACCTTCTGAGGCGGCGTTGCGCGCCCGGCCTGGTCCGGGCGCCGGGGTGTGCGACGGCTCAGCCGCCGGCGGTGGTCGCGGACTGTGCCGGGCCGTTGCCCCGGGCCGCGCGATAGCGCTGCAGCACGTCCTCGATTTCCTGATCCAGGCCGAGCCGCTGCTGTTCGAAGTTCTTCTGCATGCGCAGTTGCCACAGCAGGGCGCGGTGCCGCTGCTGCACGTCGTCGGCGGTCTTGGCCGGCACGCTCTGCCCGGCCAGTTCGCGCGCGCCGGCGCCGGACAGCAGGCCGATCAGACCCTGACGCAGGCTGTCGACGTTGTAGCGGGCGGTGTTGATGTTGTTGTCGACGATGCCGATGCGCTCGGCGAACACCCGGCGCAGTTCGTCCTCGGTCTGGTACGACAGCAGCATCGCCTGGTCGGTGCGCTTGCGCGTCTCCAGCGCGGCCTGGTCGGCGCGCTGCTGCGCGGCGTCGGCGGCGGCCGCGGCGCGTTCCTCGGCGTTCAGCGCACGCCCGACCTCGGCGCTGCGCATGCCGCTGGTGGCGTTGAACTCGTCGCGTGCCTGGTTCACCGCTTCCGGCGGCAACGCATCGCTGCAGGTACGTTGGCCGCCCTGGTTCCAGCAGTACAGCTTCTTGGACGGCGCCGACGCCTGTTGCGCGGCGGCCGGCAAGGCGAGCAGCGCCAACAGCGCCGGCAGGACGCGAGTGCGTGATCGGATCGGCATCGTGGCAGCCCCCTGCTGTCAGCCAGACGAAGCGCAGCCGTAGCGGGCCCGGTAGGCCAGCAGCGGTTCGCGGAAGCCGACAAGGTCTGCGTTTCCGTCGATGAATGCAAGCAGGTCGCCCAGATGCGCGACCGAGACCACAGGAACGCCGGCCTCGGCGGCCACTGCCTGCGCCGCCGAGCGGCGGTCGTCCTCGGCGGCGATCTCCTGGCGGTCCAGCGCGACCAGGATCGCGGCCGGCTCGCCACCGGCGGCACGGATGATGCCCAGCGCCTCGCGGATCGCGGTGCCGGCGGTGATCACGTCGTCCACGATCAGCACCCGGCGGCCGGCCAGCGGCGCGCCGATCAGGCTGCCGCCTTCACCGTGCGCCTTGGCTTCCTTGCGGTTGAACGCCAGCGGCAGGTCGCGCCCGCGCCGCGCGTATTCGCAGGCCACCGCCGTCGCCAGCGGAATGCCCTTGTAGGCCGGGCCGAACAACAGGTCGAAGTCGAGCCCGGCGGCGTCGGCCGCATCGGCGTAGCACGCCGCCAGCCGCGCCATGCTGGCGCCGGAGTCGAAGCGTCCGGCATTGAAGAAATACGGACTGAGGCGCCCGGACTTCAGCGTGAACTCGCCGAAGCGCAGCGCCTCCACGTCCAGGGCCAGTTGCAGGAAACGGTGCCGGTAGTCGGTCATGGGGGGGCCGGGATTCGGGATTGGGGATTGGGGATTCGTAAAAGCGTACCCCATGCGCGGACGCTGCATGGGCGTGACCGGCTATGCTTTCACAAATCCCGTCATCCCCAATCCCGAATCCCGGCTCCCCACCCATGCGCATCATCAGCTTCAACGCCAACGGCCTGCGGTCGGCCGCCACCAAGGGCTTTTTCGAGTGGTTCGCCACCCAGCAGGCGGATGTGCTGTGCGTGCAGGAGACCAAGGCGCAGGAGCATCAGCTGGCCGGGCCGGCGTTCCTGCCGGACGGCTACCGGGTCTGGTTCCGCGACGCCAGCACCAAGAAGGGCTACAGCGGCGTGGCCATCTACAGCAAGCGCGAGCCGGACGAGGTGCGGACCGCGCTGGGCTGGCCCGAGTTCGACGAGGAGGGCCGCTACATCGAGGCGCGCTTCGGCAACCTGAGCGTGGTGTCCTTCTACATTCCTTCCGGGTCCTCCGGCGAACTGCGCCAGGGCTACAAGTTCCAGGTCATGGACTGGCTGCGGCCGATCCTGGTGGAGTGGCTGCACAGCGGCCGCGACTACGTGCTGTGCGGCGACTGGAACATCGTGCGCTCGGCACTGGACATCAAGAACTGGAAGTCGAACCAGAAGAACTCCGGCTGCCTGCCGGCCGAGCGCGACTGGCTCAACGGCCTGTGCGCCGACCGCGCCGAAGAGGCCGATGCGGCCAGCGGCCGCGGCTGGGTCGACGCCTACCGCGCGCTGCATCCGGACGGCCAGGACTACACCTGGTGGAGCAACCGCGGTGCGGCGCGCGCCAACGACGTGGGTTGGCGCATCGACTACCAGTTCGTCACCCCGACCCTGCGCGAGCGCCTGCAGGGCTGTTCGATCTATACCGCGCAGCGCTTCTCCGACCACGCGCCGTTCACGGTGGACTACCGCACGTGATCGGAGCACTGGGCGCTTGGTGGCGGTCGCTGGACGTATACGCCAACCCGCGGGTGCGGGCGATGCTGTTTCTGGGATTTTCCTCGGGGCTGCCGTTCGCATTGGTGCTGACCACGCTGTCGGCGCGTCTGCGCCAGGCCGGCATCGATCGGACCACCATCGGCTACTTCAGTCTGGTCGGGCTGGCGTACTCGTTGAAGTACTTCTGGTCGCCGATCGTGGACCGTCTGCCGATCCCGGTTCTCTCGCGACTTGGTCGGCGGCGTAGCTGGATGCTGGTTGCACAGATCGGCGTCGTTGCCGGCCTGGTCGCACTCGCGCTGGCCAATCCCGCGCTGGACGCGCGCGCGGTGGCATTGCTTGCCGTCTGCACTGCTTTCGCCGCGGCAACCCAGGACATTGTCGTGGACGCCTATCGAATCGAGGCGGCTCAGGCCGATACGCAAGGCGCGATGGTCGCCGCCTATCAGGCTGGCTACCAGTTGGCGCTGATCTGTACCGGCGCCGGTGCCCTGACCTTGGCGGCAGAACTGGGCTGGAAGGCGTCCTACCTGATCATGGCGGTCTGCGGATTGGTCGGTCTTGTCACGACGCTCTGCATTGCCGAACCCATGACGGGCACCAGCGGTCCAATACGTCCGATCGAACCCATGGTGGAGGCGTTCCGCGCGCGCGCGCAGCGTTGGCCGGCGTGGATCAGAGCGACGGTTGCTTGGTGCATCGGTGCCGTGATCTGCCCGTTCGTCGATTTCTTCGCGCGGATGGGCTGGAAGGTGGGCATCTTGTCCCTTTCCCTGGTGATCACCTACCGACTCAACTACACCACGATGGGCGTTGCGGCCAATACGTTCTATCTGGACATGGGGTTTACGCTGGAACAGATCGCATTGGTCTCCAAGGTCTATGGGATCCTCATGACGATCGTCGGCGCTTTTCTGGCAGGCATCCTGGTCCGTCGTTACGGCATAGCGCGGACGTTGCTGATCGGATTGGTCCTGCTTAGTGGCGCCAACCTGATCTACGCGCATATCGCTAGCATCCACCCTGGGATCGCCTGGCTGGCGACTGCGATCAGCGCCGACAACGTGGCCAACGGTATCGCCGGGACGGCCTTCATCGCTTACATGTCATCGCTGACCAGTCCGAACTACACGGCGACGCAATACGCGCTGTTCGGAACCCTGTGGAGCCTTCCCGCCAAGTCGATCGCCAGTCAATGGGGCAAGATCGTGGACGCCTGGGGCTATCCTCCGTTCTTTGTCTATACCGCTGCGATTGGCATCCTTGCGTTACCGATGATCATCTGGCTCATCTGGCGTGAGCCACGAATGAGGGAAGAGGAGGGCGTGCAGAAAACACCCTGACCGCTGGGTTTCTCGGCCATAGCAGCCGCGTGTGTACGAGGCGCGCATCCGCAACTCCCTCACAGCCATTGCCGTCCAGCGATTGAAAGGCCGTCCCCGGACGGGGATGATGGGCAACGGCGCACGCGTGCGCCGCCGCCCGGGAGTCCGCATGAGCGACCTTGTGTTGCGCGATATCGACCCGTTCCTGCTCGAACGCATCCGCCGCATCGCCGTCGCGCGCGGCTGGACCCAGCGCCAGGCGGTGCTGGCGCTGATCGAGCAGGGCCTGTTCTCCAGCGAGCACGACGTGCGCAGCGGGTTCGAGCACCGCGAGGTGGATGCGCTCTCGGAGGCGATCGCGGCCTTGCGCGCGCTGCCGGCCGGCAGCGGCTTCTGAATCCCGACGCCTCGCTTACGCGGGGTGGATCGCGCCGAGGATGCGCGGCCCGCGCGCGCCGCTGACCGACGGCAGGTTGCCCGGCAGCCCGGCCAGGGTCTGCCGAGCCAGCCAGGCGAAGCCCATCGCTTCGATGTAGTCCGGGTCCAGGCCCTGCGCCTGGGTCGATTGCACCTGCACGCCCGGCAGCCGCGCCTGCAGCCGCGCCAGCAACAGCGGGTTGTGCACGCCGCCGCCGCACACCAGCAGTTGCCGGGTCGCCGGTTGCTGCGTCTGCAGCGCATCGGCGACGGTGGCCGCGGTCAGTTCCAGCAGCGTCGCCTGCACCGCGGCCGGCGCCGGCGACGGCGTGTCCAGGCAGGCCTCCAGCCAGCGCAGATGGAACTGCTCGCGCCCGGTGCTCTTGGGCGGCGGCAGCGCGAACCAGGGATCGGCCAGCAGGCGCTGCAGCAGGTCGGCGTCGACCGCGCCGCTGGCGGCGAACGCGCCGCCCGCATCGTAGGGCTGGCCGCGATGGCGCTGGCACCAGGCATCGAGCAGCGCGTTGGCCGGGCCGGTGTCGAAGCCGCGCACCGCGCCGTGCGCCGGCAGCAAGGTCAGGTTGCCGATGCCGCCGAGGTTGAGCACGGCCCGGTCTTCGTGCGCCGCCCCCAGCATCGCCGCATGGAAGGCC
>NZ_AQOJ01000240.1:0-3702 GCF_000364685.1 Xanthomonas sp. SHU 166 | reverse complement strand
ATGGCCGCCGGCGGCGACGTCGCGGCGGCGGAAGTCGCAGACCGTGGCGATGCCGGTCAGTTCGGCGATGCGGTTGCCGTCGCCGAGCTGCCAGGTGAAGGCGGGGTCGGCCAGAGGGCGATGGCGCACGGTCTGCCCGTGCGACCCGATCGCGCGCACCGCGGCCGGCGCCACCCCGGCGTCGTCGAGCAGGCGCAGCGCCGCCTCGGCGAAGGCGATCGCGACCTCTGCATCGAGCTGCCCCAGCGCGTCCAGCGAGGCGATGTCGCCGCCTTCGCCCAGCGCGATCAGCACCGCGCGCTGCTGCGGTGCCCACGCATAGGTGCGCCCCAGCTGCAGCTGCGGGTTGCCGTCGTGGTCGAAGCGCACCAGCGCGGCATCGATGCCGTCGGCGCTGGTGCCGGACATCAGGCCCAGGAACAGGGCGTCGTCGGGAACGGCGGAAGGCGAGGGCATGCAAGACACCAGGCGGCGGTCGGCGCCGCAGCGTGGGCCAGGCGCCGCCGCCCGTCAATGCGCGGCGCGGCGGAACCGGCTACCGGCGCTCAGCCGGCGTCGTGCGACGTGGCGGCCTTGGACGACGCGACGACCTTCTTCTTCTTCTTCGCGTCCGGCTCGCCGGCATCGGCGTAGATCAGCTTCTCCACGCGCTGGATGCGCGCCAGCGCCGGCGAGGTCTGCGCACGGAACGCGGCCAGTTCGGCGCCGGCCAGCGGGGTCGGCGGCGGCATCGTCACCGAGGCCGGATTGCGCTGCACCCCGTCCACGCGGAATTCGTAGTGCAGGTGCGGACCGGTGGCCATGCCGGTCATGCCGACGTAGCCGATCACCGTGCCCTGGTTGATGCGCTGGCCGGCCTTGATGCCGCCGAAGCGCGACATGTGCCCGTACAGCGTGCTGTAGCCCTTGCCGTGATCCAGGATCACCACGTTGCCGTAGCCGCGCTGGGTGCCGACGAACTGCACCCGCGCATCGCCGGCGGCCATGATCGGGGTGCCGGTCGGCGCCGCGTAGTCGATGCCCTTGTGCATGCGCATGGTGCCCAGCACCGGGTGCTTGCGCGCGCCGAAGGTGGAGCTGATGCGGCTGTAGGACACCGGCATGCGGATGAAGCTCTTCTTCAGCGGCCGCCCGGTCACGTCGAAGTACTCGGCCGGCTTGCCGCCGCGCTCGAAGCGGAAGCCGCTGTAGGTCTTGCCGCGGGTGGTGAAGGTCGCCGCCAGGATCTTGCTGGTGTCGATGCGCTCGCCTTCGCGCCAGGTCTCGTCCATGACCACGCTGAAGCGGTCGCCCGGCTGCAGGTCCTTGTCGAAGTCGATGTCGTACTTGAAGATCTCGTCGGTCATCGTCGCGATCGCCGACGGCGACAGCCCGGCCTTGCGTGCGGCCACGTACAGCGAGCTGGTGATTTCGCCGCTGGTGACCACGGTGCGCGTGCTGGTCTCGCGCTCGATCACCTTTTCCTTGATGTCGTCGTCCAGCAGCGACAGTTCCACCCGGTGGGTGGCATCGCGGTCGAAGCGCAGAGCGCGCAGATCGCCCGTCGTCGCCAGGTCGAAGCCGATCTCGGCGCCTGGACGCAGCTTGGTCAGCGCGTCGTGCGTGCCCGGATGGTCCAGCAACCGCTGCATCACCGTGGCGGGGAGGCCGAGCTTCTCGAACACCGAGCCCAGGGTCTGTCCGGATTCGATCCGCACCACCTGCCAGTTGTCGGTGATCGCAGCCTGCTGTTGCTGGGCAAGCGAGATCGGCGGCAACGGCAGCGCCAGCGTCGCCTGCGTGGTCTGCAGCGGCACGTCGATGGCGTTGGAGAAGCCCGGGACGATCGTGGCGACCATCGCGCCGATGGTGGCGAACAGGCTGGCGTGGATCCAGTGGCGGCGCGTCCAGCGGCCGGCGGGAAGATGTTCCTTCAACTTGCGATGCAGCGCAGTGTCGTGGAGAACGTGAAGGCGTTGCTGGAACCGCTGCCGGCGCGCGCGTTCCTGATCACTGTTGGGCATCAATGCTTCCTCACGAGCCCGAAGCGCGAGCTCAAAACTCGGCTACCATAAACATCGTTCCACAGCGCGTCAAACCATTGAGCCGGCTCGAATTTTCACCTGGCTGCTCGGTTAACTCGCTCTTAACGCCATTCACGTTTGTTGAAGCCACTCGCCGGAGTTCCTGTTTTGTCCACGATCGAAGAGTCCCTTGTCCTGATCGGCCGCGGTGCCGACGAAATCCTCAAGCGTGAAGAACTGGAGGCCCGCCTGCGCAGCGGGCGCCCGCTGCGGATCAAGGCCGGCTTCGATCCCACCGCGCCGGACCTGCACATCGGTCACACCGTGCTGTTGAACAAGATGCGCCAGTTCCAGGACCTGGGGCACCAGGTGATCTTCCTGATCGGCGACTTCACCGGCATGATTGGCGACCCCACCGGCAAGAACGTCACCCGCAAGCCGCTGACCCGCGAGGACGTGCTGGCCAACGCCCGCACCTACGAGGAGCAGGTGTTCAAGGTGCTGGACCGGGAGCGCACCGAGGTCCGCTTCAACTCCGAATGGTTCGGGCAGATGAGCGCGGCCGACATGATCCGCCTGGCCGGCCAGCACACCGTGGCGCGCATGCTCGAGCGCGACGACTTCGCCAAGCGCTACGCGGCGCAGCAGTCCATCGCCATCCACGAGTTCCTGTACCCGCTGGTGCAGGGCTACGACTCGGTGGCGCTGAAGGCCGACGTCGAACTGGGCGGCACCGACCAGAAGTTCAACCTGCTGATGGGCCGCGGCCTGCAGGAGCACTACGGGCAGCCGGCGCAGATCGTGCTGACGATGCCGTTGCTGGAGGGCCTGGACGGGGTCAACAAGATGTCCAAGTCGCTGGGCAACTACATCGGCATCAGCGAGCCGGCGATCGACATCGTCACCAAGACCATGAAGATCGGCGACGAGCTGATGTGGCGCTGGATCGAACTGCTCTCCTTCGATATCGGCGTGAACGAAGCGCAGGCGCTGCGCCAGCAGGTGCAGGCCGGCAGTCTGCATCCGCGCGAAGTGAAGTTGCGCCTGGCGCGCGAATTGACCACCCGCTTCCACGATGCCGCCGCCGCCGAGCAGGCCATCGTCGGCTGGCACGCCGTGGTGACCGGGCAGGGCGACACCAGCGCCTTGCCGCTGCAGCAGGTCGCCGTGCCCGCGGAAGGCCTGCGGATCGCCGCATTGCTGACCGCCGCGGGCCTGACCGCCAGCAATTCCGAGGCCACCCGCAAGCTGAAGGAGCGGGCGGTGCGCGTGGCTGGCGAGGTGGTCGAGGATCCGCAGCAGAGCTTCGCGCCGGGCTTCGAAGGCGTGCTGCAGGTCGGCAAGCGGACGTTTGCCCGGGTGCAGCTCATCGCGGCATGAGATCGTCCGCCCGGTTGCCGCGCAGGCAATCGGGCGACGGTGGTGCGGCGCTGCCTGCGCTCTATATATAGGGAGTGGCCGCGCGCGCGAAGCAGCGCCCACCGAATAGCGTGTGCGGTAAGGCAGGTGGGGCTGACAGGGCCCCCGCGACGGGAGAGTGAAAAAAGTTTTCACACCCTCTTCCCAAGCGCCCGATTTGGGGCCATACTTTCCCTCCCCTGACGCAACGCCTTCACGGCAACGCGGCAAGGGCGTCAAAAACCTCTTCAAAAAGGTGTTGACGAAGTGAAAAAGTCGGCTAATATGGCCGGCTCGCTTC
>NZ_AQOJ01000239.1:0-1362 GCF_000364685.1 Xanthomonas sp. SHU 166 | reverse complement strand
CACGGCGGCCAGTGCCGCGGCAGCCAGCGCGCCGTCGGCCGCCACGAGCGGCGCCGCGACGGTAGTCTCGGCATCGCTGGCGGCGGCGAGCCGTTGCCCGTGCGTGCGTGCGTCGAACGCGCCGATCAGGTCCTGCGGCATCGCCACCGCGCGGTGGTTGCCGGTCAGGGTCAACAACTGGTGCAGGCGATCGAAGCCGCGCTCCAGCAACTGCACGTCCTGGCGGTCGAGCTCGGTGCGATGGGCGGCGACCGCCTCCAGCAAGGACTCGATGCCATGGCCGAGGTCGCCGATGGCGTTGATGCCGGCCATGCGCGCGCCGCCCTTCAGCGTATGCAGGTCGCGCTGCAAGCCGCCGAGCACGTCGCGGTCCTGCGGCGCGGCACGCAGCTCGGCGATCAGGCGATCGCAGTGGTCGAGCAGGTCCTTGCCTTCGTCGACGAAGATATCGACCAGCTCGCGATCGAGGTCGGCGAAGTCCAGCGGGCCGAGATCGACGGCAGACAGATCGGTTCGCGCGGGATCGGCGGCGGCCTGCACTGCGTCGGTGTCGGACGGCGCGGATGCCGTGGCCTCCGGCGCGTGCTGGTGGTGTTCTTCGTGGATATCGCCGGCGGACGCCGTGTCGGCATCGGCTGCCGTGGTCGTGTCGTTCTGATCGACGGCGCCCTCGGGCGCGTGGTGCACTTCGTCTGATGCCACGGGGTGCGCGTCCGACGCCGCCTCGCCGTCGGACGGCGTCGCGGGTGCGGCGTGCTCCGCTTCGGCGGCGTCGTCGCGCGGCGCGCCATCACCCGCATCACCGGTCGGCGCAACGTGTTCCGCATCCGTTTCGGCGTCGGTGTGCTCGCCCACCGCGTCTGTAGCGAGAGACGCCGCATCGCCCTCGTGCGTTGCGTCCTCCGGATGCGCTGCGGCATCCGGTGTCGCGTCGCCGTGCTCGGCGGTGGACTCGGTATCGTCGTTGGCCGAGGCCACGCCATCGTGGCGCCAGCCGCTCGACGGTGCCAACGGCTGCTGGTGCAAGCCGATCGCAGGGGCGTCCTCGTTGAGCTGTTGCTCGTGCGCTTCAGCGGTGTCGTCCGCGGGCGCGTCGGCGGCGCCGTGCGCGGCCGCGTCATCCGCTGCCTGCGGTTCCTGCGCATGTGCATCGTGGATGTCGTCGGCCGGCGTTTCGGTCGCCTGGCCCACGGCAGCGCCGTCGACTGCCATGTGATCCGGCGCCTGCGCATCGTGCGCGTGCCCGGTCGTGTCCGGCGTCGCGTCGGCCTGTTCCTCGGCCTGGCGATCCTCGGAACCGTGCGCTTCGCCTTCGTGCGACGATGCCTGTGGTTCCTGCGCGTCCGCCGTCGTGTCGGTCTC
>NZ_AQOJ01000238.1:0-9465 GCF_000364685.1 Xanthomonas sp. SHU 166 | reverse complement strand
CGCCGGCCGCATCGGCCGTCGCGTCAGGCGCCGCAGCCGGATCCATCGCGTCCGGCGCGGGATCGTCCAACACCTGCTCGGCGCTCAGCGGCGCCTCGACCGTCAACGCGTCGAGCTGGCCGTCCTGCGCCAAGGCCGCTTGTTCCTCGGCATGGCCTGCATCCTGCGATGCCGCCGATTCCTCGACTGGGGGCGCGTTCTGAGCCGACGCCTGATCCTGCGCGGAGGCCGGTGCCTCTTCCGAAGACGGTGCGACTGCCGTGTCCGCATGGACGCCGCCCTCGCCTGCCTGGCGGGCCGCCTCGTCCGCCGGCAGCGTCTCGTGCAGATGCGCGGCATCGCCCAGGAACGCCGACAGATCGTCGGCCGCGGTGAGTTCCACCGCCTGCACGGCCTGCTCATCCAGGCCAGCCTCGGCCGGTGCCGACGCGGACAGGTCTTCGTCGTCCTCGTCGTGCGCGATCGGCGGCCACTGCACTTCCGGCAGGGTCTCCACCAGCGCGCGCAGGCGCTGCGCCAGGTCGGTGAACGGCGGAATCACCGGAGACGGTGCCTGCAGTTCCGCGATGGTGGCGGCGATGGCGCGCGCCGCGTCCTCGAGCGCACGCACGCCCTCGGCGCTCGGCACGCTGCCGGCGGCCAGCGCGCGTTTGACGTAGCTCTCGGCCGGCCCGGTGACCGCGGTGATCTCCGGCACGTCGGTCATCGCGAACGCGCCGCTCATGGTGTGCACCGCGCGCAGCAGCGCTTCGGTCGCCGGTTGCGGCGCGTGCTGCAGCCAGGCGTGCACGGTCTCCAGATGGGTGGCGACCTCGGCTTCGAGGATCTCGCGCAGCACGCTGTCCACCGAGGCCGGCGTCCCCGCGCGCGGCGCGGCGCTCGCCTGCGGGGTGGCGAAATAGAACGCCTCCTCGCCAGCGGCGATACGCTCGGCCACCGCCTGGATCGCGTCCAGATCGGCCTGCACCGTGCCGTCGCCGCGCAGCGCGGCATTGAGCTGCGGCAGCACCGCGTAGGCCTGCTCGACCATCGCCACCACCGCCGGGCTGGCCGGGCGCGAGCCGTCGAGCACGCGGTTGAGCATGCTCTCGATCTTCCAACTGAACTCGCCGAGCACGCGCGCGCCGACCAGACGGCCGCTGCCCTTCAGGGTGTGGAACACGCGGCGGATCGGCCGCAGACTTTCGGTGTGGGCAGGCGCGGCGCGCCAGGCCGGCAGCAGCGCACCGAGATTGACCAGTTCCTCGTCGAATTCCTCGAGGAACACCGCGCGGATCTCTTCGTCGATCTCGCCATCGCCGTCGATGAAGCCGGTCTCGGCGGCAGGCGGAACGGCGGCAGGCGCGGCGCTCGCCTCCGCGCTGGCGGGTGCTGCGGCCGCAGGCTCGCCGCTGTGGGCGGCCGCGGTCACGTCGAACTGCGCGGCAGCAGCTTCCAGGTCGGCCAGGAACGCGGCTTCGGCGTCCGACACCGGTGCAGCGTGTGCCTGTACCGGCTCGGGCGTCGCATGCTCCTCGGATTCCAGCGCGGCATGCTCCGGCGCCGATGGCGCATCGGCCACGGCATCGGTGTGCGCGGCCTCGCCGATGGCGGCAAGGCCGGCATCGGTCTGCGCCAGGCCATCCATGGGCGCGTGCGACTCGGTCTGGCGTGCGGCGTCGGTGGCCTCCGCGGCCTCCGTCGGGATCGCGTGCGCGGCGTCTTCGGCGTCGGCACCGGCGTCTGCTGGCTCGGCCTCCCCTGCCGCGTCGAGGCGTTCGCCGTGGGCGATATGGGCGCCAGCGTCGGCCAGCGCGGCCGCATCCGGCGACAGCGCGGACGCGGCCTGCTCGTCCTGCGCGTCCGGGGCGGCGTGCCAGTCGAGCGTATGCACCTCGTCGGCGGACCCGCCAGGCGCGTCGGCGAACGCCGGCGCGTCTTCCAGTTCGATGACCAGCGGCGGCGTGGCGGCGTCGGCGTCTTCTGCAGCAGTCGGCGTGTCGACGATGATCAGGTTGGGATCGTCGTGTTCGTCCAGGCCAGCGAACGCGGCCGGCACATCGGTCTGCGCCTGCTCCGGATACTCGGCGGCCACCGGATCGAAACCGGCGACATCGGCGACGGACGCCGCGGAAGCGGCTGCGGCAGCGTCTTCCTGGGCGAGCGTGGACGGCGTCTGCGGCCGCAGTGCGTCCTGCTCCAGCACCAGGGAATCGAGGCTGATGTGCAGCGGCTCGGCGGTGCCGGTCCAGCTGTCCTGTTCGGCCGCGACCGGATCGAAGCTGAGCGCCTGCGATGGCGCGACAGGTTCCTGCTCGTGCGCGTCGCCCGCAGCGCCAGCGTCAGCGGGCGCGAGGGCATGTTCGGTGGCGGTGTCGGGCTCGTCCGTCGCCAGGCTCCACTGCGGTGCCTGCGGTGCGGAAGGCGTGTCCTGCGTGCGCGACGTCGTCTCCGGCGCGGCCTCGGCCGGCGCCAGATCCCAGGCCGGCACGGCCGGTGCGGCGATGGACGGTGGCGACGCAGGTTCGGCAATGCGATCGGCAACCACCGGCGGGGCGGCCTTGGTCGACTCAGCAGAGTCGCTTCCGCTCGGCAACACACCCGGCGCGGCCGGCGCGGTGTCGGGCAGCGGCCAGTAGCGCAGCGCTTCCAGGCTGCTGCGGGTGATGTCGAGGATCTCCTCGCGCCCGGGGCGGCGCTCGCGCAGCGCTTCCAGGTAGTACTCGAGGCTGGCCATCGCGTCGGCCAGGGTGTCGAGCTGGCGGCCGCTGGGCACGCGGCGCTTGCCGATCAGCTCGGTGCCGACGTAGCGGCGCACGCCTTCCAGGTAGTCGGCCGGCTGCGGCAGTTCCAGCATGCGCAGGGCACCAGCGACCTCAGCGAGCAGGCGCGGCACCTCGTCCAGGCGCGCATGGTCCCAGTTGGTCTCGATGAAGGCGACGAAGTGCTCGCGGGCGCTGCCGAAATTGGCGATGGCCTCGTGCGCCAGCACTTCCACCGTGCGCCGCGCCTCGGCGGCACTGGCGTCGTCGTGCACGTCGCCGCCGGCGCCGAGATAGGCGACCTGGTCGTCGAGCGAGGCGTCCACGTACAGCAGCGCACCGGCGATATCCAGCAGCAGGCCTTCGTCGGCCGCGCGGGCGCCATCGACGATGCTGCGCAGCGCGTCGCGCTGCTGCACCACCACGCTGCGCGCCACGCCCAGGCCCATCACGCCCAGGGTATCGGCAACGCTGCCCAGCTCGTCGACCTGGGTCTGCAGCGCGGCGACGTCGCCGCCGGTGCGCAGATGCAGGTCCAGCGCGTCCTTGACCCGCAGCAGTTCTTCCTTGATCGCGGTGCCGACGGTGTCGAGCAGTTCGCGGTTGCGCCCGGCGAGGCTGCCGCGCGCATGGTCCAGTTCGGCCTCGGTGGCGGCGGCCGCGTCAGGCGCCAGCGCGAACAGCGCGCCCTCGCTGAGGCCGGCTTCGCCGCGCGCTGCGCGGATCTCGTTAAGCAAGGGCAACAAAACGATCGGAATGTCGCGATGGCCGTCCTGCAGGCGTTCCAGGTAGTCCGGCAGCAGCACGGTGCCGCGCATCAGCGTGGCGCAGGCTTCGTCGCGGTCGGCCGCCTGGCCGTTCTGCACCGCGATCGCCAGCAGTTCCAGTTCCTCGGCGACCATCGCCGGCGCGTACAGCTCGACCATGCGCAAGGTGCCCTGCACCTGGTGCAGGTAGCCGGCGCAGAAACGCATGCGGCCGGTGTCGGCCGGTTCCTCGACGAAGGCCTCGATCTCGCCGCGGACCTGGCGCAGGGTCTCGTCCAGTTCCGGCTTGACCCAGCCCAGCGCGGCATGGCTCATCGCATCGCGCAGCGCGCTCATCGCCGCGTCTCCGCGGCCGGGCACGCGCCGTGCCGCGCGAGCGCGGCGACGGGATGCGGGAGTTGTTCACGGTACGTCATGTGCGCTTCCTTCCACCCGGTTCCGGCCCGCTTACGCCGGCAGCTTGAAGTCGGCGACCGAGCGCCGCAGGTCCGCCGCCAGTTGCGCCAGGCGGCCGATCGATTCGGCGGTCTGTCCCGCGCCTTGCGAGGTCTGTCCGGTGATCTGCCGGATCACGTCCATCGTCTGGGTGATGTCGATCGCCGCCGCCGACTGCTGGTGCGCGGCGATGGAGATGTTCTTGATGAGGGTGTTGAGCGCGTTGGACACGCGTTCGATCTCGGTCAGGGCGGTGCCGGCGTCCTCGGCCAGGCGCGCGCCGGACACCACTTCGGAGGTGGTCTGCTCCATCGAGCTGACCGCTTCGTTGGTATCGGCCTGAATGGTCTGCACCAGACCTTCGATGCGGCGGGTGGCGCCGGAGGTGCGTTCGGCCAGGCGCTGCACTTCGTCGGCGACCAGCGCGAAACCGCGGCCGGCCTCGCCGGCCGAGGCGGCCTGCACCGCGGCGTTGAGCGCCAGGATGTTGGTCTGCTCGGAAATGTCGTTGATCAGTTCCACGATCGAGCCGATCTCCTGGGTCGACTCGCCCAGGCGCTTGATGCGCTTGGAGGTCTCCTGGATCTGGTCGCGGATCTGGTCCATGCCTTGGATGGTCTCGCGGACCACGCCGGCGCCTTCGGCCGCGATCACCACCGAGCGCTGCGCCACTTCCGCCGATTCGGTGGAGTTGCGCGAGACCTGCTCGATGCTGGCGGCGATTTCGTTGATGCGCACCGAGGCCGAGCCGATCTGCTCGGCCTGGTGCCCCGCCGCCTCGGCCAGCTGGCGCGCGGTGGCCTGGGTTTCCTCGGTGGACACGGCGACCTTGGCCGAGGTGTCGTTGATGGTGGTCACCAGGTGGCGCAGCTCGTCGACGGCGTAGTTGATCGCGTCGGCGATGGCGCCGGTCATGTCCTCGGTGACCGAGGCCTTGACGGTCAGGTCGCCTTCGCCGAGCGAGCTGATTTCGTCGAGCAGGCGCATGATCGCCTGCTGGTTGCGGCTGTTGTATTCCACCTGCGTCTGCAGGCGGATTTCCTGCTCGCGGCTGCGGCTGCGCACCGTGGTCCAGACGAAGCCGACGATCGAGAGCAGCGCCAGCAGGCCGGAGATCACGCCCAGCCAGAAGTTCGGGAACAGGCGGGTGTCGCGGGTGGAGCCGAACGCGGAGAACGCGTCGAACAGCTTCTTGCTGTCCTCCAGCATCTTGCCCGAGCCGGCGGTCAGCGCCGCGGCGGCGGACTGTGCGGCGAACAGGCTGCGCGAGCTGGCCTGCAGCGCGTCCAGGTCCTTCTTCATTTCCGCCCACTGCGCCTGCGACTGCTCCAGCGCGGCCAATGCGGCGGCGTTGCGCACTGGGGCGATGCCCAGTTCCTCGTTGCCGTTGCGCAGGCCCTCGAGCATCTGCCCGAACACCACCGCGTCGCGCGCCAGCGCGTCGCCGGCACTGGCCGCACCGCGGCCGCCGGCGCGCATTTCGGTGACGCGGCGGGCCATGGTGCCGGCCACCACCACCTGCTGCAGGGTGTTGTAGATCTGCGCGGCGGGCGCGCCGCCGACCGTCATCGCGCGCACCACCTCGTTCAACTGCGCCTGCAACTGCGGCACGCCGCCGACGAAGCGGTCGGCGTTGCCGGCCAGCGCCAGCACCGCCGGTTCGCTGTCCACCACCTGCTGCGCGTTCTTGGCCAGCGGCGCCCAGGTGCCGTTGAGGGTCTGCAGCGGCGCGGACACGCCGGCTTCGTTGGCGTAGCGTGCGTTGAGCTCGGCGACGGTGCTCTCCACCTTCGCCTTGGTCTGCTTGAACTGCTTGAAGGTCTCGGCGTTGCCGGACACTGCGTCGCGGGCCTGGTTGGCCAGCTGTTGCGACAGCACCTGCAGGTCGGCCGCGCCGGTGCTGGCGCCGGCCAGGCGGTTGCCCTGCCAGGTGGCCACGCCGGTGTTGGCGCCGAACACGACCAGCGACAACGCCAGCAGGCCCAGCCAGAAACTCGTGCCCACGCTGCCGAGCTTGCTGGCCTTGCGGGCGTCCGGAGCAGTACTCATGATGCGACCTCGGTCTTCGATGCGGAGGCAGCGCGCGCGCTCAGGCGGCGGCTTGCCGGAATTCGGGAGTGCGCGACAGCAGCGACAGCGAGAACACGCCCCAGTCCTGGGCGTCGCCGCGGAAGGCGCGGTCGATGAAGTGCGCGTAGCGGCCCTGGGCCAGATCGCCCGGCTCCACCGCCTGCGCCTCGGTGAAGCTGCGCTGGCCGAACAGTTCGTCGATGGTCAGGGCCACGTCGCCGCCGCTCTGGCGCATGATCAGCACACGCTGGCCTTCCTGCAGCGCAGTGCGCTCGCCTTCCAGGAACTGCTTCAGGTCGACCACCGGGAACAGGTTGCCGCGCAGGTTGCCCACGCCCAGCAGCCACGGCTGCGCGCCCGGCACCGGGGTGACCGGCGGCATGCGCACGATCTCCACCACTTCGCGGAAATCCGAGACCAGGTGGCGCTTGCCGACGCGGTAGCCGACCCCGCGCCAGACGTCGTCGTCGAAGGCGCGTTCGGGCATCTGCACGGCGTGCGCCAGGCTGCGCCGCTCGTAGGCCTCGAGGATGTCGAAGGGCGAGCGCATGTCAGCCCACCAGTTGATTGATGCGGGCGATCAGCTCGTCTTCCCGCGGCGGCTTGACGATGTAGTCGGTGGCGCCCTGGCGCATGCCCCAGACCTTGTCGGTCTCCATGCTCTTGGTGCTGATGATCAGCACCGGGATGTGCCGGGTGGCCTCATCGCGCGACAGCGCGCGGGTGGCCTGGAAGCCGCTCATCCCCGGCAGCACCACGTCCATCAGCACCAGGTTCGGCGCCTGCTCGCGTACCAGCTTGATCCCGTCCTCCGCGTTGTCGGTGGACAGGACCTGGTGCCCGGCTTTTTCCAGCCATTGCGTGAACACCGCCCGGTCGGTCGGTGAGTCCTCGATCAACAAGATACGGGCCATGCTGCCTTTCCCCCTGGTCAGGCGTTGACGTATGTACGGATCGCGCCCAGCAGCTCTTCGCGTGTAAAGGGTTTGGTGAGGTACTGCTCGGACCCGACGATGCGCCCGCGCGCCTTGTCGAACAGGCCGTCCTTGGAGGACAGCATGATCACCGGCGTGGCCTTGAACAGCTGGTTGCCCTTGATCAGCGCGCAGGTCTGATAGCCGTCCAGCCGCGGCATCATGATGTCCACGAAGATGATCTGCGGCTGCTGGTCGGCGATCTTGGCCAGCGCCTCGAAGCCGTCGGTCGCCGTCACCACTTCGCACCCTTCGCGCTTCAGCAACGTTTCGGCAGTACGACGGATCGTTTTCGAATCGTCGATCACCATGACCCGCAAGCCTGCGAGTTCCCCACCCGCAGTCGTGTTTTCACTCATCACTTGCCCCCAAGCGCGCGACGCTTCATCGGATCCGGCTTCGCTGCGAAACGCCATGTATCCCAAGACCCGCTGCGACTGTCAAGGCCGCCGCTGCCGGTCTGCGTTGAACCACGTAACAGCACAAACTATGTCACAGTTTGGCGGATAACGTGCGACACCGCGCAGCCGCGCCCGACACCCGATGCGCGGCGCCCCCGCCGACCCGCTACCATCTTCCGCTCAGTCTCTCAGGTGCCCCCATGCCGTTCGATGTCATCGTGGTGATGGACCCCATCGCCAGCATCAAGATCGCCAAAGACACGACCTTCGCGATGCTGCTGGAAGCGCAGCGCCGCGGGCACCGGCTGCACTACGTGCGCCCCGGCGGGCTGACCCTGCGCGATGGCTGTGCAACCGCCCAGGCCGCGCCGCTGCGGGTGCGCGACGACAAGGCCGGCTGGTTCGAGCTGGACGCGTTCGCCGAACTGACCTTCGGTCCCGGCCAGGTCGTGCTGATGCGCAAGGATCCGCCGTTCGATGCGGAGTTCCTGTACGACACCCACGTGCTCAGCGTGGCCCAGCGCGCCGGCGCGCAGGTGGTCAACGACCCGCAGGGCCTGCGCGACTTCAACGAGAAGCTGGCCGCCCTGCTGTTCCCGCAATGCTGTCCGCCGACGCTGGTCAGCCGCGACGCCGCCACGCTCAAGGCCTTCGTGCTGGAGCATGGCCAGGCGGTGCTGAAGCCGCTGGACGGCATGGGCGGGCGGTCGATCTTCCGCAGCGGCACCGGCGACCCCAACCTCAACGTGATCCTGGAGACGCTGACCGACGGCGGCCGCAAGCTGGCTCTGGCGCAGCGCTTCATCCCGGACATCAGCGCCGGCGACAAGCGCATCCTGCTGGTCGACGGGGTGGCGGTGGACTACTGCCTGGCGCGGATTCCGCAGGGCGACGAGTTCCGCGGCAACCTGGCCGCCGGCGGCCGCGGCGAAGGCCGCCCGCTGAGCGAGCGCGACCGCTGGATCGCCGCCCAGGTCGGCCCGGAGATGAAGCGGCGCGGCATGCGCTTCGTCGGCCTGGACGTGATCGGCGACTACCTCACCGAGGTCAACGTCACCAGCCCCACCTGCGTGCGCGAGCTGGACGCGCAGTTCGGGCTCAACATCGCCGGGCTGCTGTTCGACGCCATCGAGGCCTACCCGGCGCGATGAGCGCGGCCGCCGCGACGCCCGCGCCGCGCATCGGCGAGCGCGAACGGCTCAGCGCCACCCTGGTGCTGTCGCTGATCGTGCACGGGCTGCTGATCCTGGGCGTGGGCTTCGCGATCGACGACGACGCACCGTTGGTGCCGACGCTGGACGTGATCTTCAGCCAGACCAGCACACCGCTGACGCCGAAACAGGCCGACTTCCTGGCCCAGGCCAACCAGCAGGGCGGCGGCGACCACGACACGCCGCAACGTCCGCGCGACAGCCAGCCCGGCGTGGTGCCACAACGCCAGGACGGGTTGGCGCCGCAGGCGTTGCGTGCGCAGACCGCGGCCGCGGCACCGGAACCGACCCCGCGCGTGGTCAGCAGCGCGCGCGGCGAGCAGCCGCTGCCGGTGGCGCAGACCCAGCCGCGCACCGACGACCCGCAGCGGCCGGTGGACGCGCAGCGCGAACAGCGCGATGCCGAGATGGCGCGACTGGCCGCCGAGGTGCACCTGCGCTCGGAGCAGTACGCCAAGCGCCCCAACCGCAAGTTCGTCTCCGCCAGCACCCGCGAATACGCGTACGCCAACTATCTGCGCGCCTGGGTCGACCGCGCCGAGCGCGTCGGCAACCTCAACTATCCCGACGAAGCGCGGCGGCGCCGGCTCGGCGGCCAGGTGGTGATCAGCGTCGGCGTGCGCCGCGACGGCAGCCTGGAGAGCAGCCGCATCCTGCGCTCCAGCGGCGTGCCGATGCTCGACGCCGCCGCACTGCGGATCGTGCAACTGGCGCAGCCGTTCCCCCCATTGCCGCGCACCGACGACAACGTCGACATCCTGCAGGTGACCCGCACCTGGGTGTTCCTGCCCGGCGGCAGCCTGGTCGACGACCGCTGAGCGGCACGCAGATCGCCCCTCTCCCCCCGGGAGAGGGGTTGGGGTGAG
>NZ_AQOJ01000237.1:0-4368 GCF_000364685.1 Xanthomonas sp. SHU 166 | reverse complement strand
CCCGCCGACGCGAGCGCCGCGGCGCAGCCGGCCGCCGCCGAGGTGCCGGCGCCGGGCCAGGTGTTGGCCGACATCTACGGCGCCAAGGGCGACGGCTCGGCGTCCTACGCCATCGACAACGGCGCGGTGGCCAGCTTCTGGTACGGCTACCGCTTCGACCTCGGCGGCAAGCAGTACTACACCGGGTTCGCCAATGCCACCGGCGGCAAGTACGACAAGCCCGGGGACCCGGCCGGCGACCAGGACCTGCCCGACCCGGCCGCGACCGTCAGCATCAGCCAGGCCACTTACGTGCTCGACAGCGCCGGCGGCAAGCCGGCCTGGACCCTGTTCCACGCGCAGCGCTGGGCCGGCGACTTCGGCTCCGACGGCAAGGCCGACACTCTGGACGAGCAGCGCAAGCCGCAGAGCACCGAGACCAAGGATGGCCACCTGCTGCTGGCGCTGCCGACCACCCGTTTCGCCGACGGCATCACCAGTGCCGGCTTCGCGGTGTTCACCTTCGACCCGAACAAGAACGACCTGGGCGACTACAGGGGCTGGGTGTACCTGGGCACGGTCGCCGCCGGCGAGGACAACAGCGCCGCCTGCGACGACCAGGGCACCATGAAGTGCGCCACCAGCACCGGCACGCTGAGCTTCGTGCCGCCGGCCAGCGGCAATGTGCCGTCGCTGCGGATCGCCCTGCAGGGCACGGCGGTGGAAGGGCCGGGCAAGGTGCGCACGCTGGGCCCCGCCGACGCCGTCACCTACACCTACGACTCCGCCAAGCAGCACTACACCCCGCCGCTGGACCGCTGAACGGACGGCGCGCGGATGTGACGCGGCGCGCGCGGCAGCGGTGGTTTCGGGCGTAGGACCTGGTTTAAGATGCGCCCCACGGGGCCTGATGATCAGGCGAGTCATTCGCGAGCGGCATGGGATGCTGCACTCGCCCGAAATGTCGGCGTGGATTGCCGGCGTGCGGTTCGCCATGCGCGACCGCCATCACCGCCCCTGCTCGGGGCCGGCGTGCACGTCACCTTGTTCCGTCCGAAGCTGCGCCTGCGGGGAGTGTGCTCTCCGTGCAGCGCGCCGCGTCCGCGTCGTGCGCCGCCTGCGTCACGCCGGCCGCGGTAGCGGGGCGCATCGGAATGTGCAGGTGGGTTCTTCCGGCTTCTTCACCGAATACAGGATGTTCTGGACATGTCGAACGACAACAAGCGCGCCGCTCCCGAAGTGCCACCCGATGCGGGCAGCGTGCTGTACCTGATCTACGGCTGGGACGGCGATGGCGCCGTGTCCTACGAGATCGACAACGGTGCCGTGGTGAATTTCTGGGGCGGCCGGCATTTTGAGCTGGACGGCAAGCAGTACTACACCGGTTTCAGCTACGCCACGCCGGGCCGGTACGGCATCGACGATGCGGAAACCTTCCCGAACCCCGGCGAGGGCGTCTCGCTCGGTGCCGCGACCTTCCTGCTGACCACGCCCGGCGGCGAGCGGCCGTGGATGGTGCTGCATGCGCAGCGTTACGTCGGCAGCTTCGGCGCCTACGCGCGCGCCGATGCGTTCGATACCACCCGCGCGCCGCAGCAGCATGCGCTGGGCGATGGCCGGTTGCTGCTGGCCGTGCCAACCACCCGCTTCGAAAACGGCATCACCGAAGCCGGTTTCGCCATGTTCGTGTTCGATCCGAACCGGCACGACCTCGGCGATTACCGCAGCTGGGTCTACTGCGGCACGGTGGCGGCCGGCGAGGACAACGAAGCGGCCAGCGACCCGGACGGCGTGGTGCCGCACGTGTCCAGCACCGGCGCTCTGGAATTCCAGGCGGTGCCCGGCCAGCGCATGCCGGCGCTGCGGGTGGCGCTGCACGGCACCGCGATCGCCGGTCCCGGCCGCGCGCGTCTGCTCGATGGCAGCGACGTCCTGCAGTACGCCTACGACCCGGACAGCGGCCAGTATCAGCCGACGCCCGTCGCATGACTCCACGGCGCGCGGCGGCGCGCCGGTGACGCAGCACCCGATGTTCCGCAGTACGCAATCGTTCTGTTGACCGCGCACTAACAAGCTCATGGACGAGCTCGGTTGACCCAGGCGGCCGCGATGGCCGTACCTCAACCTCAAGGAGTTACACGAGATGGCACGCGATACCACCAAGGCAGAGAATCTCGACATCATCGAGCGGGAAGCCAGGCAGCGGCAGATTCCGGTCGACGATTTCATGCGTTTCGCCTACATCGAAACCGGCGGCCGCTTCGACGAGCAGGCCAGCCGCGGTCCCAACAGCGCCAAGGGCCTGTTCCAGTTCACGCCCGGCGCCGCCAGCGCCTACGGCATCCGCGGCCGCGAGCTCGACGCGGTGGCCAACACCGATGCCGCCGCGCGCATGTACCAAGACAACCGCAACAGCCTGACCCGCCAGCACGAGCGCGACGGCCGCGCCTACCTGTCCGGCAAGGCGCAGCCCGACGGCCTGGACATGTACATGGCGCACCAGCAGGGCGCCGGCGGCTATCGCTCGATCCAGGCCGCGATCGCCACCGGCCACTTCGAGCTGAAGGGCACCCGCGCCAACATCCTCAACAACGTCCCCGGCGAAAAGGATGCGCAGGGCGCGCGCCAGTTCCAGGCCTACACCGGCACCTCGCTGGCCGACTTCAAGAAGCTGTCCGACCAGGACATGGCCAAGGCCTTCGTGAAGTACTGGGACGCCAAGTACGACCACATCGCGATCCCGGAAAAGGGCATCAAGCCGCTCGCCGAGGGCCAGACCGCCCAGGCGCCCGCGCGCACGCCGGCACCGGCCGGCGGCAAGCAGGGCGGCCACGACGGCATCGCACTGACCGCCGCCTACGACCTGGGCGTCAAGCACGATGACGTCAAGTATGCGATCAACGTCAAGAGCAGCAAGTATTACCACCCCGGCGTGGACGGCAAGCATCTGTCGCAGGGCTACATCGACTGTTCCGGCTGGGTCACCGAGCTGCAGAACGCGACGATGAACGAGATCAACCGCAAGGCCGGTCGCGACGTGTTCACCCAGAAGGACATGCTGGTGCAGGGCATGACCGGCTCCGGCGAGATCGTCAAGAAGGCCTACGACAGCTCCGGCGTGCTGCTGGAGGGCAAGGACGTGTTCAAGCCCGGCGCGCTGAAGGAAGGCATGGTCATCGGCGTGGATTCGGGCAAGACCGCGCACGAGCACTGGAAGGGCATCGACCACATCATGATGGTCGTGCGCGATCCCAAGAGCGGCGAACTGCTGGTCAGCCAGTCCACCGGCAGCAAGGGCGTCAACACCATGCCGCTGGACGACTACCTGGCCACGCATCAGAACGCCAAGCTGTTCGCCTCCGATCCGCTGGCCAAGGGCCGCGACCTGCTGCAGGACCGCCAGCAGACCCAGGCGCAGACGCAGGGCGCGCAGGAGCCGCGCACGGCGCTGAAGCCGGGCGAGCAGGGCGCCGACGTCAAGGCGATGCAGCAGCGCCTGATCGAACTGGGCGTCAAGGACGATCAGGGCAAGCTGCTCAGCGGTACCGGCTACTACGGCGATCGCACCAAGGAAGTGGTCGCCAACCTGCAGCGCGAGAAGGGCCTGGCGCCGACCGGCATCGCCGACAAGGCCACCCTGGAGGCGATCGCCAAGCAGCCGGCGCAGGCCAAGTCCGACGCGGCGGCGCTGGCCGACAACCCGCTGTACAAGCAGGCCATGGACCACCTGCAGAAGCAGGGACCCAACGGCGGCTTCAAGAGCGCCGAAGAGATGCAGCGCGCCGCCGGCCAGGTCGCGTTCGAGGCCAAGGTCAGCGGCATGAACCGCATCGACGACCTGGTGCTCAGCGGCGACCGCCGCGGCCTGATCGCCGTGCAGCGCAATCCCGACAATCCGCACGACGTCAATCGTGCCTACGTGGACAGGCAGCAGGCCGCGGCGGTGCCGCTGGAGCGCAGCCAGCAGCAGCTGGCCGCCGAAACCCAGCGGCAGGCGCAAGAGCAGCAGCAGCCGGATCCGCAGCGCGAGAAGACCCAGGCGCCGCGCTGATCGGTCTCGCGGCAACGGCCGCCGTCGCGCGTTGCGCGGCGGCGGTCGTGCGTGGCGATGTCGAGCGCTGCGCAAGACCGCCGCGCATGCGCCGGCGCGACATTGCCCAACGCCGGCCAAACACGATCGCCTGCCATCGCGGCGTGCGATGGACAGTGTGCACGACGATCGATTAGAACCTCGCCTTCCCGCTCGCGCAAACGACAAGGACGCAACCCCACCATGGCCATCGCCAAGGCGTTCCAACGCTCTTCCCTGCTGCTGTTGTGCGTGGCCGCCGCCGCGTGCAGCGCGCCGTCTTCCACACCCGGCCAGACGCAGGCACCGGCCGCTCCGGC
>NZ_AQOJ01000236.1:0-10845 GCF_000364685.1 Xanthomonas sp. SHU 166 | reverse complement strand
TGGCCGCGGTGCCGCCCGCGGCGGCTCAGAGCGCGACGGCCTCCGCCTCGGCTTCGGTCGTCGCTTGCGCGTGCGGCGCTGTCGGCGCCGCGGCCGGCGCCGCGTACAGATCCAGCAGCAACAGGGTCACGCCATTGGTCCAGCCGAAGCCGTCCTGCAGCGCGTACTCGCCGCCGCCGCCGCCCTTGGCTTGCGCGTCCACGCCGTACTTCTCCACCAGCTTGTGCTGCTGCGCGAACAGCGCCTGCACCCGCGCCAGGAAGCGGCTGCCGATGCGCTGCGCCAGCGCGTCCTGGCCGTAGCGGCGCAGGCCGTCCACGGCGATCCACTGCAGCGGCGCCCAGCCGTTGGGTTCGTCCCACTGCTGGCCGGTGTGCAGGCGCGTGGTCGCCACGCCGCCGGGGCGCAGCAACTGCGCCTGCACGGTGTCGGCGCTGCGCTTGGCCCGTGCCGGCGATGCGACCCCGACGAACAGCGGGTACAGCGCCGCGGCGGTGACCTGGTCGCGCAGCCGGCGCTGCTGCCAGTCGTAGTCGGCGTAGTAGCCGGCATCGCTCCACAGGTGCTTGTCGATCGCGGTCTTGCGCGCGCTGGCCAGGGCCGCGTAGTCGGTATCGCAGCCGGCCGCGCCGGGGTTCTTGGCGCAGGCCAGGGCCAGGGTGCTCTCCAGGTGGTAGAGCAGGCTGTTCAGGTCGACCGGGACGATGGCGGTGGTGCGGATGCTGGCCAGGGTCTTGCGGTCGCCGAGCCAGCGGCTGGAATAGTCCCAGCCGCTCTCGGCGCCGGCGCGCAGGTCGCGGTAGACCTCGGCGGCGGGGCGGTCCTTGGCCTCGGCGGCGGTGCGCACGTCGTGCAGCCAGGCTTCCGGGCGCGGCGTGTCGCGGGCGTCCCAATAGCGGTTGAGCAGGCTGCCGTCGGCCAGCCGCACCACGTGCGCATGCGCGCTGCCCGGGGCCAGGGTCTGCGCGCCTTCCATCCAGTACGCGTATTCCTTCTGCAACTGCGGCAGGTAGCGCGCGTAGGCGGCATCGCCCTCCACCTTGGCCTGCAACTGCACCATGTGCGAGAAGAACGGCGGCTGCGAGCGGCTCAGGTAGTAGGTGCGGTTGCCGTTGGGGATGTGCCCGTAGGTGTCGATCAGGTAGGCGAAGTTGTCCAGCATCTGCCGGCTGCGTTCGTGCTCGCCGCTCTCCACCAGGCCGAGCATGGTGAAGTAGGAATCCCAGTAGTAGACCTCGCGGAAGCGCCCGCCCGGCACGACGTACGGGTGCGGCAGCGACAGCAGGCTGCTGTGGGGCGGCACGTCGACCTGGCGGCGCACCAGCAGCGGCCACAGCGCGTCGATGTGCTCGCGCAGGCCGGTGTCCTGACGGATCGCCTCGGTCTGCACCGGGCCGGATTCCTCGAAGTTGGCGGCGACGAAACGGCGCAGGTCGAAGCCCGGCTGCTGGCGCTGCGCCAGATAGTCGGCGTTGATCAGCGCCGGGTCGCGCAGCGGCAACGCGTCGACGAAGTGCTTCTGGTCGTCGAACAGCTCCTGCTGCTGCACCGCCTGGAACAGTTCCGGATAGGCCAGGTCGGGCGTCTGCGGCGGCGGTGCCGGCGCGGTCAGCGTGGTCGCGGGCGCGGCCTCCGCCATGGCGGTATCGGCGGTGCCCAGCAACAGGCCGAGCGACAGGCTCAGCAGCGGGGTGCAACAGGGAGGAGCGGCATGGCTCATGTCGGGTCCAGAGCAGGATGCGTGCGGCATGGTAAACGACCGAAGCGGAGACGGGGGCGCGCGGCCGGATCCGGTGCGTGGCCACCCGATCCTGCCCTGGCGGCCGCGCGCCGCCCGGCTCGTACCGGTGAGGGGCCGCAACGCCTGGGGGCATGCAAGAACGGGGCCGCTAGGGCGGCGTGGCTCCCGGTCGGCGGGGCAGCTTGGGGACTGCCCGCCTTGGGGCCGACTCGGCGCCCACCCGTGTCAGGGCGGGGGAGCTGCCGTCCAGCGCGCGGCGGCACGCAGCGCGCAGGTCAGGGCGTCTGCGGCCGCTGGCGGTCCTTCTCGGCGCTGAGCGCGGCTTCGGCGCGCAGGAACACCTGCCCGATCGGCTCGTCCGCCCGCGTGGCCTGGGCGTCGCCGACCAGCACGGTCAGCCCGAGCGCCTGCTGCCGCGCGGCGATCTCGCGCAGGCCGCGCAGCTTCTGCTCGGCGTCGGCGCCGTGCAGCATGACGATGAATTCCGCGCTGTCGGTCGCCCGGTCCACACTGTCGGCGGCGCCGTCGTCCTGCACGTAGCTGGCCAGGGTGCGGTCGAGTTGCTGCAGGCTGCTGCCCAGCAGGCGTTCGCTCTGCCGCTCGGCCAGCGCGGCCAGTTCCTGCACTTCCAGGATCACCATCCGGTAGCGGCCGCCGGTGCCGGAGTCCGTGTTGTCGCCAACCGGGTGCGCTTGCAGGAGCGCCTCGCGTTGACGCTGCAGCGCATCCCGGCGCGCGTCGAGCAGGCGCATGGCCGTGCGCGCCAGCGCGCGCAGGCCGTCGCGCTGGGCGTCCTTTAGTTCGCGCGGCGTGGTGTCCAGCACGCACACGGTGCCCAAGGCGATGCCCTCGTCGGTCACCAGCGGCATGCCGGCATAGAAGCGCGCGCCGATGTCGCCGCGGACCACCGAGATGTCGGCGAACCGCGGGTCGTCGGCGAGGTCGGGCACTTCCATCAGTTGCTTGGGCTCACGGATCGCGTGGTCGCACACCGCCTGGCTGCGCTCGGTCTGCGGCACCTCCAGGCCCATCCGCGCCTTGAACCATTGCCGGTCGCGATCCACCAGCGACAGCAGCGCGATCGGGGTGTCGCACAGGGCGGCGGCGATCTGCACGATGTCCTGGTAGGCGTCCTCGGGCAGGCTGTCGACGATGTGGTAGCTGTCGAGGACACGCTGGCGCTGGGCTTCATCGGTCATGGGCGGCGTCGGGTCTGGCGCGGATCGCGAGGCGCAGCACCATACCGCAGGGCGTGGCGACGTCGCGTGGACAGGCGCACAAGCGTGACGTGGTGCACGCCAAGTGCCCGATTGCCGTACGTTGGCGATCAGCCCGCAGCGCCGACGCCGAGCGCGCGCAGCTGCGTCTGTAGCGTGGCGGCGTTGTCGAGGGCGTGGCCGAGCGCGGTGTTGTCGAAGATCACCCAGGCTTCGCCCGTGCGTGGCGTGGCGGCGACGACGCGCTCGGCCAGGCCGCGCAGCGTGTCGTCGGCGTAGTCGCTGTAGTAGAGGCGTGGTGCGCCGTGCCAGCGCCAGTAGGCCGGCGCGGCCCCTGCCGGCTGCGCGGCGCTGGCAGTCAGGGTCGGGTCGGTGGCCACGCGCGCGATGTGGTGGCGCTGCCACAGCGCCTCGGCGCGTGCGTCGAACCAGCTGATGTGGCGCGGTTCGCAGGCGATGCCGCGGTGCCAGCGGCGCCGCAGCATCGCGAAGAAGGTGGCGGCGGTGCGTGCATCGAAGGCCAGGCTCGGCGGCAGCTGCACCAGCAGGCAGCCGAGCCTGTCGCCGAGATGGCCGACCTCGTCGAGGAAGGTCTGCAGCAGCGGCGCGACGCCGTACAGGCGCGCGTCGTGGGTGATGGCGCGTGGCAGTTTGGCCGAGAAGCGGAAATGCGTCGGCACGCTGCCGGCCCAGCGCTGGTAGGTGCTGGCGCGGTGGGCGCGGTAGAACGTGGAGTTGATCTCGACCGCGTCGAAGCGGGTGGCATAGCGCGCCAACTGGCTGGCGCCGTCGCCGACCAAGGCGCGTTGCGTGCTGGCGATCGACCAGCCGGCGCAGCCGATGCGGATGCGAGGAGTGGCGCCGCGGCGGGGAAAAGCGGTCGGCATCGGCAGTGGCAGGCCAGGACAGGCCTTGCGGATACCAAGCGTTGCGACCAGGCGCCGTGAAGGACAGGCGGGGCACGCCGCCTTGGCGACCCACCCGCGACCCGCGCATGCGAGGGAAGATCGATGCCTGCAGGCTGCGCCGGAGCGCAGCCTGCGCGTTCACTGTCGTCGCATGTCGCATGTCGCATCGCGCGTTGGCGTTGGCGATGGCGATGGCGATGCGTTGCGATGGCGCCGACGCCCATGCTGGCGCCGGCGCGTCGCGCATGGCGGGGCAGCCCCGCCATGCGTGTGCGGCGTTACGGCTTGGCCTTCGCCTTGACCGGCTGGCCGTCGCTGTCCAGCACCTGCACCTCGCCCAGCTTCAGCGCACGCACCGGCGCTTCGATCTGCTTGAGGTCGCCGACGATCACCCAGGTCATCGCCTGCGGCGCCACGATCTCCTTGATCGCCGCTTCCGCCGCCGGCTGGTCGACCGCTTCCAGGCGCGTCTTCAGCGTCTGCACGTAGTCGTCCGGGCGGCCGTACTGGACGATGCCTTCCATCGCGCCGAGCACCGCACCGGTGGTCTCGAAGCTGCCCGGCAGGGCGCGCACGCGCTGTTCCTTGATCTTGGCGATCTCGGCGGCGGTCAGCGGCTTGTCGCCGACCACGGCCTTGGCTTCCTTGAGGATCTCGGCGGCCGATTCGGCGGTCTTGTCGGTCTGCACCGGGGCGAAGAACAGGAACGGGCGCTGGCCGATCGCGTCGATCATGAAGCTGTTGGCGCCGTAGGCCCAGCGCTTGTCCTCGCGCAGGTTCATGTTCAGTCGCGAGGTGAAGGTGCCGCCGAAGGCGCCGTTGGCCACGCCGATCGCCAGGTTGTTCGGCGCCTTGGTCGAGGGCGCCAGCAGGCCGGCCAGGATCAGCGACTGCGGGGCGTCGTCGCGGTTGATCAGGAACACGCGCGGCTTGGGCTGCGCGGCCACCTGCGGCAGGCTCTTGGTCGGGCGCTTGCCGGCCGGGGCCTGCCAGTCGCCGAACGCGGCATCCAGCTGCGGGATGATCTTGGCCAGGGTGGTGTCGCCGGCGACCAGGATGCGCACGTTGTCCGGACGCAGCCAGTTGTTCTGGAACGCGCTCAGATCGCCCGCGGTCAGGCTCTTGATCGCCGCCTCGGTGCCGGTGCCGGTGAGCGGCACGCCGTACGGATGGGTGGGGCCGTACAGCAGCGGCGGCAGGGTGCGCAGCGCCAGGCCCTGCGGCTGGGTCTTCTCCTGCGCGATCGAGGCAAGCCACTGGCCGCGGATGCGCTCGATGTCGTCGGCCTTGAATGCCGGGTTGCGCACGATGTCGGCGAACAGCTCCAGCGACGGCGCCAGCTGGTCGTTGAGCGCGTTGAGCGAGGCGTCGCAGCTGTCCAGTTCGCAGGACACGCTGGTCATCGCGCCCAGGCGCTGGCGGCGCTGCGCCACGTCCACCGAATCCAGGTTGCGGGTGCTCTCGTTCATCAGCGCCGCGGTGAAGTTGGCGGTGCCGAGCTTGCTGCCGCGGTCGGTCGCGTAACCGGCATCGAACAGCATCTGGATCTGCGTGACCGGGATGGTGTGACGCTCGGCCAGCACCACCTCGATGCCGTTCTTGAGCTTGCCGCGCTGCAGCTGCGGGAAGCTCAGGCTCGGGAACTGGCTGGTCTCCGGCACGCCGGCCGCGCGGTCCACCTGCGACTTGCCGACGCTGTAGTTGCCCTTGGCCGGCACCTTCGGCGCGGGCTTGCCCGGGGCCGCCGGCAGCGGCTTGACCGCCTTGTCCTCGGCCGCCGGATCGAAGCCTTCCGGCGCCGGCAGCACGGTCAGCAGGTAGTCGCCCTTGCCGAACCAGGTGTCGGCGGCCTTGCGCACGCTGGCGACGGTGGCGTCCTGCGCGCGCTCAAGGTCCTTCTTGTAGGCGCCCGGATCGTTGCGGTAGACCTGGCCCTCGGCCAGCACCGTGGCCTTGCCGCCGAAGCCGCCGACCTTCTCCAGGCCGCGCACGAAGCCGGCGCGGTAGCCGACCTGCGCGCGCTGCAGTTCGTCGGCGGTGGGGCCTTCGGCCAGGAACTTCTGCAGTTCGTCGGCGATGGCGGCCTCGACCTTGGCCGGGTCCACGCCTTCCTTCACGTCGGCGGTGATCTGCAGCTGGCTGGCCAGCGCGAACGACTGCAGGCCGGCGGAGACGTCGTCGGCCAGCTTGTCGCGGTAGACCAGGCGCTGGTACAGGCGGCTGGTCTTGCCGCCGCCGAGCACGGTGGTGGCCAGGTCCAGCAGCACCGCGTCGTCGGTGCCCAGTTGCGGCGCCACCCAGGTGCGGTAGATGCGCGGCTGCGCGACGTGGTCGTGCTGCACGCCGCGGGTCTGCTTGGCCAGCGGGGTGATCCACGGCTGCTGGCGCGGCACCGGGCGGCCGGCGGGGATGTCGCCGAAGTACTGCTCGGCCTTGGCCTTGGCCTGCGCCACGGTGATGTCGCCGGCCAGCACCAGGGTGGTGTTGGCGGCGCCGTAGTTGTCGTGGAACCACTGCTTGACGTCGTCCAGCGAGGCCGCGTCGAGGTCGGCCATCGAGCCGATGGTGTCGTGCTGGTACGGATGGTTGGCCGGGAAGATGTTGGCCAGGATGTTTTCGTCGACGCGGCCGTAGGGGCGGTTCTGGCCCTGGCGCTTCTCGTTCTGGACCACGCCGCGCTGGGTGTCCAGTTCCTTCTGGCCGATCGCGCCGAGCAGGTGGCCCATGCGGTCCGATTCCATCCACAGCGCGGTGTCCAGCGCGGTGGTCGGCACGGTCTCGAAGTAGTTGGTGCGGTCGAACCAGGTGGTGCCGTTCATGTCGGTGGCGCCGACCTTCTCGAACGGCTGGAAGTAGGTGCCCTTGTGGTTCTCCGAGCCGGAGAACATCAGGTGCTCGAACAGGTGCGCGAAGCCGGTCTTGCCGGCCGGCTCGTCGCCCGAGCCGATGTGGTACCAGATGCTCACCGCCACCACCGGCGCCTTGTGATCCTCGTGCACCACCACGGTCAGGCCGTTGGGCAGGGTGAAGCGGGTGTAGGCGATCTCCGGCGCGGTCGCCTGGCCCGGCGTGGCCGCGGCCAGGGCCGACGGCGCGGCGACCAGGGCGGCGCCGGTGCCGAGGGTGAGGATGCTGGAGATCAACAGCGACAAGGGACGGAGCATGGGCCGGGCCTGAGTGTGGACAGTGCGCCAGCATAGAGGGGCGGCGGCGGCCGCGGGAACGTGACTGATGGCACACCGCGCGGCGCCGCGTGGGCGGTCGGCCTCGCGCACGGCCCGCCCGGGAGAAGGGCCGTGCGGGTGGCGTCAGGGACGCAGCGGCGCGCTCAGCGTGCGGCGCAGAACCCGAACTCGGCAGTGGCGCCCGGGGCCAGGGTCTTATTCCAGTCCACGCCACTGGCGCTGAGCGTGGTCCCCGACTGGGTCCAGGTGGCGTTCCACAGGTTGTTGACGGTGCCGCTGATCGACAGGGTGACGCTCCAGTCGCCGCTGCTGCCGCCGGTGTTGGTCACCTGCACGCGGTTGCAGTAGCCGGCGTTCCAGTCGCTGTCGACCAGCACCTTGGTGCTGAAGCTGCTGCCGGACGGCGGCGGCGTGGGCGTTCCGCCGCCGCCGTTGCCACCACCACCGCCACCACCACCGCCTCCACCATTGCCACCGCCGTTGCCACCGCCACCGCCCGTGCTGCTGCCGTCGCTGTCCCACAGCTTCTTCAGCAGGGTCACCTTGTCGGTGCGCACCGTGCTCCAGTCGTCGTTGAGGATGCCGCCGGTGTCGCCGCTGTTCGGGTTCCACGACCAGTAGAAGCCGCTGTGGATGCCCTTGCCGATCAGGTAGTCGACCAGCGCGTTCTGCCACTGCACGTCCAGCGGATTGCCCTGGCCGTACTTGCCGCCGAACTCGCCCAGCAGCAGCGCGTGGCCGGCCTGGGCGAACTGGCCGAAGTGCTGCTCCCAGATCGCCGGCATGTTGGCCGGGAAATTGGACGCGCTGAAGTACGGCTGCATGTAGACGTCCGGTCCGTACACGTGCGGGGCGAGCAGCAGGCGGTTGGCCGGGATGGCCAGCGGGGTGCAGGCCAGCGGTTCCAGGTTCTCGCCCCAGAAGTGGGCGGTGTCGCTGGAGCAGGTGGACGTGTTGGAAATGCCTTCGACCACGATCAGCCAGTTCGGCGCCGCGTTCAGCACCACCGCCGACGCGCGTTCGGCGGCCTTGTTCCAGTCGGTGGCGGCATTGCCGCTGCCCCAGGTGGCGGCGCCATGCGGCTCGTTCTTCAGATCCAGGCCGATCACCCCCGGTACCGATGCGTAGCGCTTGGCGACGAAGCTCAGATCATTCAGCCATTGCTGCTCGCTGTAGCTGCCGGTGTACCAGAGTTCGGAGATGGCGTTGCAGTCCGGGGTGTGGTGGTCGAGCAGCACATACATGCCGCGGCTGCTGAGTTCGTTGATCACCTTGTCGAGCAACTGCAGCGAGTTCAGGCCCTGCAGGTCCGGATTGCGGCTGTAGTCGATGCTGCCGGGCGAGACCGCCTGCAGCGTCTGCGGGCAGAACGGCAGGCGCACGGCGTTGAAGCCCAGGCCCTGCATCTGCGTGATCATGTCCTTCCAGTTGCGCGCCCACAGGCCGTGCACGGTGTGCTGCGAGGTCTCGAAACCGAACCAGTTGACGCCGCGCAATTGCACGGCGTTGCCGGCGTCGTCCACCACCTTGCCCTGGTCGATGGCATAGCTCCAGGCCGAGCCGCTGGCGACCACGAGCGCCGCGGCCAGCAGGCAGCGGGTAATGCGGGAATGCAGGGATCGGTTCATCGCGATGCTCCGAGGGTGGCCGGTGCGGAGTGCGCCGGCCAAGGGGGCGGATACTTGGCGGCGATGATCGGCAGTGTCCGCCATGGCGGCCGTGACTGCCGTTGCAGAAGACGGGCTTGTCCACGGATTGCGCGCAGGTGCTGTGGTGATGTCCACGAGCGCGCCGTCACCTTGGTGAAAACGCCAACGGCAGCGTCGTGGGACGCTGCCGTTGAGGTTGCGCCCCGCGCGCTGCGCGGGGCGATGGCGCCGTCTTCAGCGGGCGGCGCAGAACCCGAACTCGGCGGTGGCGCCGGGGGCCAGGGTCTTGTTCCAGTCCACGCCGCTGGCGCTGAGGGTGGTGCCCGACTGCTTCCAGGTGGCGTTCCACAGGTTGTTGACGGTGCCGCTGATGGACAGGGTGACCGCCCAGTTGCCAGTGGCGCTGCCGTTGTTGGTCACCTGCACGCGTTCGCAGTAGCCGGCGTTCCAGTCGCTGTCGACGATGACCTTGGTGCTGAAGCTGGCGCTGCCCGGGGCCGGGGTCGGCGTGGGGGTCGGAGTGGGCGTCGGCTCCGGGGTGGGCGTCGGGGTCGGAGTGGGCGTCGGCGTGGTGCCGCTGGTGTCGCCCCACAGCCGCTTGAGCCCGGTCATCTTCTCGGTGCGCACGGTGGTCCAGTCGTCGTCGAGCACGCCGCCGGTGTCGCGGCTGTTCGGGTTCCAGGCCCAGTAGAAGCCGCTGCGGATGTTCTTCTTGACCAGGTAGTCGATCAGCGCCTTCTGCAGGATCGGGTCCTGCGCCTGGTTGCGGCCTTCGTTGCCACCGAACTCACCGATCATCATGGTGTAACCGAGCTGGGTCAGCTGGCCGAACTGGCGCTCCCAGATCGCCGGCATGTTGGCCGGGAAGCTGCTGTCGCCGAAGTAGGGCTGCCAGTTCACGTCCGGGCCGTACACGTGCGGCGACAGCAGCAGGCGGTTGGCCGGCACGTTGAGCTTGGTGCAGGTCAGCGGTTCCAGGTTGCCGCCCCACCAGTAGCCGTAGCTGCTGGAGCAGGTCGGGTTGTCGGTGATGCCCTCGACCACGATCAGCCACTTCGGCGCCACCTTCAGCACCGCCGCCGAGGCGCGCTCGACCGCCTTGTTCCAGTCGGTCTTGAGGTTGCCGGTGCCCCAGGTGTTGCGGCCGTTCGGCTCGTTCTTCAGGTCGATGCCGATCACGCCCGGCACCGACGCGTAGCGCTTGGCCACGAACGTCAGATCGCTGAGCCACTGCTGCTCGCTGTAGGAGTCGGTGTACCAGAGCTCGGAGATGCCCTGGCAATCGGGCGAGTGGTGGTCCAGCAGCACGTACATGCCGCGGCTGCTCAACTCGTTGACCACCTTGTCCAGCACCTGCAGCGAATTCAGGCCCTGCAGGTCCGGGTTGCGGCCGTAGTCGATGCTGGTCGGCGCGACGCCGCGCAGGGTCTGCGGGCAGAACGGCAGGCGCACGGCATTGAAGCCCAGGCCCTGCATCTGCGTGATCATGTCCTTCCAGTTGCGCGCCCACAGGCCGTGCGCGGTGTGCGCGCTGCCTTCGAAGCCGAACCAGTTGACGCCACGCAGCTGCACCGCGTTGCCGCGGTCGTCCACCACCGTGCCTTTGCTGACGGCGTAACTCCAGGCCGAACCGCTGGCGGCCAGCAGCGCGGCGGCCAGCACGCAACGGGTGATGCGGGTGAGAGGGGACATCGACATCTCTGCAGGTCTCCGGAAGCGGGCCGGCCCCGCAGTCGGAGCGGCCCAGGTGAGGGTAGGGGCAACGGACGCCGCGCCCGGCTCGGGTGGAAGCCGGGAGGGGCACGCGGATCGGCGTGGCCACCGGATCGGCGCGGCCCCGTGATGCGCGAGCGCGGCATTAGAGCATGTTCAGATTCGTATTTGAGCGGTTTATCACAATAAATTTTTGCGACAGCGCACGTCTGGCGGGTGCCCGGCCCTCGCCGGTCCCGTGGCCGCCTCGCTACACTCGGCCGCTCATGCCTGCCGAGAGGGATCTTCGTGCAACGTCCAAACCTGTCCTTCGCGGTGCAGTGGCCCCAGTGGCGCCCCGATTCCGCCATCCGCGCGCGCCGCGGCGCCGGCGCAGCGCGGCGCGCGTGAGTCGGGATCCGCTACCGCCGTCCGCAGCGCCGGCGCCTGCCC
>NZ_AQOJ01000235.1:0-12765 GCF_000364685.1 Xanthomonas sp. SHU 166 | reverse complement strand
CCGGGAGAGGGGTTGGGGTGAGGGTACGGGCGCGAAGCGCGCTCGACGCTTCGGAAACACGCAGCTTCGCCCTGGATGGACCTGTAGGTGAAGCGGTCGCGGCCGAAGCCGCGCCTACGCGGGATGTCCGGCGCCGACAGCGGCCGTTACTTGCTGCTGACGTACTTCTCGCGGCGGATGTGCTGCACCGGCAGGCCAGCCTCCTTCAGCGCATCGAAGCAGGCATCGACCATGTTCGGATTGCCGCACAGGTAGGCGATGTCGCCGTCGGCCTGCGGCGCGAACTCGGCGAGGAACTGCTGCACGTAGCCATGCCGCACGTCCGGATGCGGCGCCTCCGGCAGCTCGCGCGAGAAGCACGGCACGAAGCGGAAACCGGGATGCGCATCGGCGAAGGCGCGGAATTCGTCGCCGTACAGCAGTTCGGCCGGGGTGCGCGCGCCCAGCAGCAGCACCACTTCCACGCCGCGCTCGGCCATCGCCGCTTCCAGCAGCGGCAGCATCGAGCGGTACGGCGTGACGCCGGTGCCGGTGGCGATCAGCAGATAGCGACGGTTGCTGTCGCCCGGCTGCAGGCAGAAACGCCCGTAGGGGCCGCTGGCGCAGACCTGCCCGCCGATCTCCAGGCCTTCGAACAGCGCGGTGGCCGCGCCGCCGGCGACGAAGCTGACCGCGATCTCCACGGTGGCATCGGCCGGCTGCGCCGGATCCTGACGCGTGGCCAGCGAGTAGCTGCGCTTGGTCGCGGTGCCATCGGCATAGTGGAAGTGCACCTGCACGAACTGGCCGGGCACGAACGGCAGGGGTTGGCCGTCATCGCGGACGAAGCGGTAGTGGCCGACGGCCGGGGCCAGCATGTGGCGGTCGACCAGTTTCAGCGGGAATTGGGCAGGCACGGAGATGCAACAGTCTGTGGCCGGGGGCGACCCCACGAGGTCTTCTATAATAACGGCTGCACTTCTCCTGCGCCGTCGATGCGGCGCGAAGGCCCGCCTTGACTCCCGCACCTGCCCTTTCTCCCCAGACGCCGGCGCCCGCCCTGCGCGTGCGCGACCTGCGCAAGACCTACGACAACGGCGTGCAGGCCCTGCACGGCGTGTCGCTGGACGTCCTGCCCGGCGACTTCTTCGCCCTGCTCGGCCCCAATGGCGCCGGCAAGTCGACCCTGATCGGCATCATCAGCTCGCTGGTCAACCTCAGCGCCGGCCAGGTCGAGGTGTTCGGCACCGACCTGAGCAGCCAGCGCAGCGCGGCGATGCGCCTGATCGGCCTGGTGCCGCAGGAAATCAACTTCAACCTGTTCGAGCAGCCCTTCGACATCCTGGTCAACTACGCCGGCTTCTACGGCATGCCGCGCGCCGAGGCCGAGCGCCTGGCCGAAGTGGAACTCAAGCGCGCACACCTGTGGGAAAAGGCCCAGGTGATGAGCCGCACCCTGTCCGGCGGCATGAAGCGGCGGCTGATGATCGCCCGGGCGATGATGACCCGGCCGCGCCTGCTGATCCTGGACGAACCCACCGCCGGCGTGGACATCGAGATCCGCCGCGACATGTGGCGCGTGCTGCGCGAGATCAACGCCGCCGGCACCACCATCATCCTCACCACGCACTACCTGGAGGAAGCGGAGAGCCTGTGCCGCAACCTGGCGATCATCGACCGCGGCCGCATCGTCGAGCAGGGCCCGATGCGCGCCCTGCTGGCCAAGCTGGACGTGGAAGGTTTCCTGCTGGATATCGACGGCGAGTTGCCGGCGCAGTTGCCGGCGATCGAGGGCACCACCCTGCTCGCCCAGGACGCGCACACCCTGGACCTGGACATGCCGCGGGCGATGGACCTCAACCGCGTGTTCGCCGCACTGGGCGACGCCGGGATCCGCGTGCGCTCCATGCGCACCAAGAGCAATCGCCTGGAGGAACTGTTCGTGCGCCTCACCGGCGAGCACCGCGACGCTGCAACGGCCGCCACCGGCGCGACGCCGTCCGCCACTCCCTGATGCCCCCACGGCGACGACCATGACCCCCCAGACCGATTCCACCCTTCCCGTTTCCGACGCCACGCCCGCCCAGCGCAACTGGGTCGCGCTGGGCACCATCGTGCGCCGCGAGGTCAAGCGCATCCTGCGCATCTGGGGCCAGACCCTGGTGCCGCCGGCGATCACCATGACCCTGTACTTCCTGATCTTCGGCGGGCTCATCGGCTCGCGCGTGGGCGACATGGGCGGCTACAGCTACATGCAGTTCATCGTCCCCGGCCTGGTGATGATGAGCGTGATCCAGAACAGCTACGGCAACATCAGCTCCAGCTTCTTCGGCGCCAAGTTCGGCCGCCACGTCGAGGAACTGCTGGTCAGCCCCATGCCCAACTGGGTGATCCTGTGGGGCTACGTCGCCGGCGCGGTGCTGCGCGGGCTGATGGTCGGCGTGATCGTGCTGATCATCGCCATGTTCTTCACCCCGGTGCGCATTCCGCACCCGCTGGTGACCCTGACCACGGTGTTGCTGGGCGCCACCATCTTTTCCCTGGCCGGCTTCATCAACGCGGTCTACGCGAAGAAGTTCGACGACGTGGCGATCGTGCCGACCTTCATCCTCACCCCGCTGACCTACCTGGGCGGCGTGTTCTACTCGGTCAAGCTGCTGCCCGGCTGGGCCGAGGCCGCCACCCACGCCAACCCGATCTTCTACATGGTCAACGCCTTCCGCTACGGCCTGCTCGGCAGCAGCGACGTGCCGGTGTGGGTGGCCTACAGCCTGATGCTGGGCTTCGTCGCGGTGCTGGCGGCGCTGGCGCTGTGGCTGCTGCGGCGCGGGGTGGGGTTGCGGAGCTGAGCCAATGCCCGGGCCCGCTGCGATCGGGGTGGCGCCGCTCGAGGCGCTCGCGAACCTTCCAGAATCGCCGGGTCTTCACAGGCAATCGTCGGTGAGAGGACGCAAGCGCCGAATGCAATGCGCCGTATGAACCCTAGCTTGCTTTGCTCGGTGCTTTGGCGGGCACACGCGATTGCGCGTGCTACAACCTCCTTCCTGCCAATACGTTTTTGATCGGGAAACAAGGCGCTACATGCGTGGCACCAACGTTCTCCGTCGTGTGCAAGGCTCCTACAGGCAGAACGACCTGCATGCGGAAAGCGCAAGCCGAGCGCCGTACGCGTCCTAATGACGCCGTTTTGCCGAAAGCCGTCCGGCCAGGCCATGCGGCGTCGATCAGACCAGACAACAAGGAGATCATGCCGATCTCGTAGCAAAACATCCGACGCGACGCGTCTTGGCGTTGCGACACCGCTCAATTGAGGCACGCAGCCATGCAATGCGTGCACCCCAGCGCTTGATGCACGAAAACAAGCGCAAGAATACGTGACGGGCAGCACAATCAAAAAGGAATCGCATTTGACGCTACGGCGCCTTTGGTGTCTTATGCGCCAGCACGTAGCCGTCACATTCAGCGTACAACATCAGCTTGCTGGCCTACGGCACATGCATTGGTTGGTGCCATTCACGCACATCTGCGCGACAAGGGCAGGAAAACCGGCCAGCCAGATTAAACAGGATTTACAACAGCGACAAGGAGAGCACGTGAAGTCGACAGCATTATTATTTCTAGCTTTTTCTTTTTCCGGAGTCGAAGCTGCGGGGGCGCAGTCGATCTGTAGCAACGACGAATATGTCGTAGCATACAAACAGGCCAGAGAGAACGAGTTCAGCTATTTGGACGGCCTCAACGACAGCCAGCTCAACCGCCTCCATGAGTTTTACTCCAATGCCGCGTCCGCAATTCAGGACCAGATCATCGCCGAGGATGATTCCGAAACCGACTACAGTCCGTCGTTATCCAACGCCGCCAACATCGCAACCATCATAAATGCGAACGACGAATCCGAATCGGTCCGCGGAGTGCTTGGAAGTTTTTCCAATTACGTCCTCACCTATGAGAACGCCAATCTACTGAACAAGGCACTTCAGGAGATCGAGACACTAAAGCTCGCATCCACCCCAGGGCCTCGCGCCTTCTCCTTGTCGGAAATAAACGACCAAAAATACTGAAAGCTGGTCAGGGATCACTTGAAGAGCAAGGGATGCTCCGTCGATTTGAGCAAAGACTACTCTCTCCCGCCGCACGATGCGCCGCAGACTCAGATTTGCAAAAAAGTTCCATCTTTTTGCCAATAAAGGAGAGAGCTATGAAGCCATCGACACTAGTTTCGCTCGTTGCGGCGCTGTTTTTCTGGGCCACCGACTCCGCGCTGGCGCAGACCTGCGACGCCCATCCGATCCTTCCCCTCTATGAGACCGTCAAGGAACAGGACATTCCAGCACTGGACGACTTGTCAGACGCGGACAAGGCGGTACTGGAAGGCGTCTACGCCACCGCGCAAACCGTGGTGACGGAATATGCGCAACACAAGCTGGGAAGCCCTGTTCCTACCGAGATCATCAACAACCTTCCGAACTTCAAGAAAATAATAGAAGGCGACAGCCTGGGAGGAAGCCTCGGAATATATTCCAATATCGTCGGAGCGATAAGCCCCAGGCTCGGCGAGATCCTGCCGAATATGTGGAGGGAAACGCTCACGGCATTGGGTGGCACCCCGGTCACGACAGCGGAACTGGAGGACGCGAACAACCGCAAGATCGTTTCAACGCAATTGAAGAAGGACGGGTGCACAGGCACGTTGACACTCCCTCCCTATCGATCCCCGCCACCAGCCACTCCTCTCTACTACGGCGAGGCGGACTTTTGCGATCAGGCTTCCTATCAGACCAAATTCAGGCAAGGCGATCCCGAGGTCGAAGATTTTCACAAGTCCGATTTCAAAGGTGGACAAGCCTCCTGTAGCTATATTGGAGGCAAGGACAAATACACTGTCCACGGGACACCGTACTACACCATCTGGAGCTCGACCGTAAACACAACCGTTTACGTTGCACCCAGCGAATCTAGGGCCTTTGAAGAGTTCGAGAAATATCAAGAAGCATTCCGCTGCGCAAAAGTGACGAACGACGCCGGCAAGTTGTTATGCGCAGGGGAAATCGAAGGAAGGTACGACTTGGCTGTAGTCCACAAGAATGCACTAGTCGTCATCTCAGGATCTTTCGTCAAGGAAGACCAGCCGACCGATCTATCGTCCGCATTTCCCGCACTGGCAACGGAGACATTGCAGCGTCTGATCGCAAAATAATGCATTGATTTTCAAGTAGCGGCGCCCCCTACAAAACAAACGGCACCAGATGCACCCGGGCGTGAGTGCCCAAAGCCGTTTACGAGTAGTGCCCATCAGCGCTTGATGTGATCGGCCAGGATCAGTTCGACACGCCGAATCCATGCATGCCTGCAAATCCTGGCGACGTTCCGGATCCTGGTGGATTCACCACCAGGATCCCGGAGCAGCGCCAGATCCAGCGTGTCGCCTGGTCCGCCCTATGCGCTGACCTTGGCGAAGAAGGCCCCTGCTGGATAGTCGCCCGGCAGGCCTGGGGCATACCCGCTCCCCGCATGCGCTGGCCGTTACACTAGTTTGGTTCGTCCCCCGACAAGGAGTATCTGGGTGAAAAGAGCAGTAGCCGCGACGTTGGCCCTGGCCGTCATCGCAAGCCTGAGCGCCTGCAAGAAGCATGAGCAGCCCGCGCATCCCGACGATCAGGCGACGCCTCCCGCGGCGACCGCCAGCGCGACGCAGGACGCGTCCACGCAACACGCTGCCGCCAGCACGGCCTTCGACCCGGCCAGCCTCCCGGTGTCCGACGTCCCGCTCGGAGATTTCCCCTATATCGCGCTGCCCACCGGCTATGTCACCGGCAGTACTCCCGATATCGCGGACTTCGACCAAGTGCCGTTCTGGACCGGCGATCGGCTGCAGCCGGTCGAGGGCAGGGTCTGGTCGGCGCACATCGATGCGGCGCAGGGCAAGACCTTCTCAGACCTGGAACTGTCCCGCAACATCGAGGCCGTGGTGACCGCACTCGGCGGCAAGAAGATCTTCGACGGCCGTATTCCCGAGGCCGCCACAAAAAAGATCAACGAATGGCCGCGCGATTTCGCAATCGAGTACAACAGCGGCCTAGGCGACATCTGGAACAACCCGGCGCAGGTCTTCGTCGTGCATCGCGCCGACCGCGACATCTGGATCCACCTGTGCAGCTACCAGTTCGGTGGCGGCCTGCTGATCGCCGAGACCAAGCCGCTGCAGGTCACCGCCAGCCTGCTGCCGGCCAGCGAACTGAAGACGCAGATCGACAAGACCGGCAAGGTGGCCCTGCACGTCAACTTCGCCACCGACAAGATCGACATCCTGCCCGATTCGCAGCCGCAGATCGCGCAGGTCGTGCAATTGCTCAAACAGGACGCCGCGTTGAAGCTGGCCGTCAACGGCTATACCGATGGCACCGGCGATGCCGCGCACAACAAGACGCTGTCGGAAGGACGCGCCAAGGCGGTGGTCGCCGCGCTCGTCGCGCAGGATATCGATGCGTCGCGTCTGACCGCGGCCGGCTTCGGCGATGCCGACCCGGTGGCGGACAATGCGACCGAGCAAGGCAAGTCGCAGAACCGCCGCGTCGAGTTGGCGAAGAAATCTTAAACTCGCTTTAATTTTTATTGCATTTGGCAATATCCTCGCATTCGGGTAGCTTCAACAAATCTATCTCAATGCGTCCACTCACACCTTGACTTTTCGAAGTAAGCTCACCAAGGCTTAGCCATGCAAAAAATAAAATCCTCATCCAAATATCGGGTCGGCGGCACCAATTGCTTAGCGGAGTTCAGGGTCACAATCGGCCCTTAGGTATCGCGAACTCCAGTGAGGCAGATAACATTGCGACACCACCTCAAAATAATATGCACTTGCGGCGCCACCGCCATTTTTACCACCCAAAAGAAATGCAATTATATTAATTGATTAGAAATTTGCATCATTCCAAATTGACCATCAAAGGGTTACCATGAATGCATTGTATTTGGCAGCGTTTTTTGCCATTCCTTTATCCATGAATGCTAAAGCAAGCTGCGTAGATCACCCTGCCCTCGTTGCATATAAATCTGCACGCCAAGTCGAGCTTCCTGGCCTTGACGCCTTGACAGACACAGAGCACGACCGATTGGAAAGCTTTTATGAAGACGCCTGGACCGCAACAGTCGACCAAGTGACTTCAGCAGAATATGGAAAGACTTCCGTTGACATCCCAATTATATACAACAAGTCTAACATTGATGCGGTACTAGCTGGACAAGAGCTCTACGGCACGATTGGAATTCTTGCGGATTCAAGCTTGTCTATATTGACAGCTAGCGAGCTGATGCAAATAGCTGATGATTTAGACGAAGCGCGAAAAGCTTTGACTGGCATCGGTCAAACATTTGCTGAATACAACGATAAAAAATACAGAAAGTCCGTCGCCAGTTCACTTTTGACAGCTGGCTGCCCCTCAGACCTAGCCATAGATTATGGGCTTGACCCATGGAAATCAAAATCTACAAATTGACATTGAAATCATTGTGCATAGATGACATTTATAAGGAATGGTAAATGAGAAATGCCGCATTGCTAGTGGTCTTTACAGCGTTAAATTTTGCAGGATCAGCTAAAGCTCAAGACTGCGAGCAGCATCCTGTCCTAGATAGCTATAAGCAGGCTAGAGACTTTGACCTACCCTCTTTAGAAGATTTAACAGGGATTGACAAAGAGGCACTAAAAGCAGCTTATACAATTCTGGAAGATACCGTTGTCAATTATGCATCAACAGTAACCAACAATCCTGTCCCTCCAGACCTACTCACAAATTATTCAAACTTCAGAAAAATAGCTCAAGGCGATAAGTTAGGGGGTGGCCTTGGGATATACAGCAATGTGGTCGGAAAATTCAGCCCTGCTCTCGGCGAGGCACTTCCAAACATGTGGCGAGGGTCAATAGATGGTCTTTCTGGGAAGGGCAACTCGTATCCTCTTAGAGAAGATGCTAAGAATCGCTTGCAGGCAAACAAATCTTTAGCTGCTAGCAACTGTAAAAGATTAACCCTGCAGCCGTATAGCAATGACCCACCCCAGTCCGATTATTATATTGCAAAGAATGGGCTATGCGAAGAAATAAATCTTTCTTCTTTGAAGGGTCCAGCTACCGTTGTTGCAGCGGACTTTAAGACACCTAATGAATGCAGATACGAGGCTGCTAAGCCGCATTACCCAGATGAAGCTGGCGTGCCAGCGGACTATTATGTAAATGCAGTGCTACAGACTGAATTGCACACATCCAAGGAAGGAGCGCTTGATGCGTGGAAACAACGCGAAGGCAATGAAGTTTCGGCCACATCACCCTCGCCGTCAGGATCAAAATTAAAAACCATCACCATCAACAACTTCACCACATCAATATTTCTACATGAAAATCTCATCGTAACGATTAGCACCATTAAAACTCCCAATCCAGCCAGCTTGGTTTCACAGCACTCCGCATTCGCAGCCAAAGCGTTCAATCATCTGCGGAATTTCCAATAACCATTTAGCAACCGATGTTTGTGCCACTCTTGAGCTTGAGCAAATTAACTATGAATCAGCACACCCATGTGAATTTGATATTAATATTCTGCGATTAATTTAGTTCCAAGGGAGAAATCCGAGTTAAGATGAATCCGTTTGACTCAACTGTTGCTGCCGTCTCATGCGTATCCTGATTCTCGGAGCCGGCGCGACCGGCGGTTATTTCGGCGGACGCCTGGCCCAGGCCGGCGTCGATGTCAGCTTTCTGGTGCGACCACCACGGGCCGCACGCCTGCAACGCGATGGGTTGCGCATCCGCAGCCCGCGCGGCGACGCGGCGATCGCGGTGAGCACGCTCACCGCCGAGACGCTGCCTGGCGCGGCACAGGCGCGGCCGTTCGATCTGGTGCTGCTGAGCTGCAAGGCCTACGACCTGGAAAGTTCGCTGGACGCGGTGGCGCCTGCGATCCACGAGGGCACCAGCGTGCTGCCGATCCTCAATGGCCTGCGCCACTATCCGGCGCTAGATGCGCGCTTCGGTGCGGAGCGGGTCGTCGGCGGGCTGTGCTTCATCAGCGCGGTACTGGATGCCGACGGCGCGATCCAGCACCTGGCCAAGCCGGCCTCGCTGACCTTCGGCGAGCGCGACGGCCGCGGTGCAGACAGCGCGCGCGTGCGCGCCCTGGCGGAGGCCTGCGCGCGAGCCGACGTGGACCATCTGGCCACGCCGCGGATCGCGCAGGAGCAATGGATCAAGTACACCTTCCTCACCGCGCTGGCTGCGGCCACCTGCCTGATGCGTGCGCCGATCGGGCGTATCGTCGCCAGCGACGATGGGGTGACGCTGGTGCGCGGCCTGTATGCCGAGTGCACGGCGGTGGCCGCGGCGGCCGGCGAGCCGGTGCCGGAGGAAGCGCAGGCCAGTGCGCTGCACCTGCTGACGCAACCAGGCTCGCCGATGAAGGCGTCGATGCTGCGCGACCTGGAAGCCGGGCAGCAGGTGGAGGCGCAGCAGATCGTCGGCGACATGCTGGTCCGCGCTCGCGCCGCCGGGCAGGACGCGCCGCTGCTGATGGCGGCGTACTGCCACCTGCAGGCGTACCAGGCCGGCCTGCCCGCGCGCTGATGGTTGCCGCGGAAAGCCGGTGCCGCGCGCAACGCGCTCCTGCCCTGCGCGCACCAGCCACGGTGCTCCGGGAAATGCCGTATCCGCGCCGTCCCAAGGGCGGCGCTGCATCTTCGCGCGCCGCTGACGCGCCTGGCGCCTATGCTCGCCCACCATACAGGGGGCAAGCGACGGGCACGTGCATGGAAAAACTGTTCCGCGGCGGGCATTTCCTCATCATCCTGCTGTTCCTGCTGTGCGCGGCCGGGCTGATCTGCATGGCCGTGCTCGAGCTATGGCATGGCCTGACCCCGGGCGGCGAATTGGTGGTGCGCGACCGCTTCAATGTGGTGCTGGAAGCGATCGGGCTGCTCACCGTAGCGCTGGTGACCCTGGAACTGGGCCAGACCATCTACGAGGAGGAGGTGCAGCGCGACGTCAAGGTCAGTGGACCGACCCGGGTGCGTCGCTACCTGTCGCGGTTCTTCGTGGTCATCGTCATCGCCCTGGCGATCGAGACCCTGGTGTCGATCTTCGAACTGATGCACGACGATCCGTCCAAGCTGCCCTACGCGTCTGCCGTGGGCCTGTGCGCGGCGCTACTGCTGGTCGCCTGGGGCGTGTTCGTCAAGCTCAACCGCAGCGCCGAGGAACTGGAGCCGGAAGCCATGGCGGAGGCCAAGCGCGAGGACGCGCAGGTCGATTGAGAGGCCGTAGTGCCGCCAATGGCGTTACCTGCGCAGCAGCGGCTTCACCCGCGACGAATGCAGAGTAAAGCCGACTGACACCGTCGTGCGTCGGGACTGAAGTCCCTCCCACAAGAAGACGCCAACCCACGCCGTCCAGGATCTCCACCGGCGCATCGGCCGGCACGGTCGCAGAGGATCGGCATGGCCACCGGACCATCCGCCGCGACGCGTTGCCCGGTCGCGGCTGAAGCCGCTCCCACAAAAGACGCGTACAGCCAAGCGCGCTTTTACGGATCCCCAATCCCCAATCACGAATCCCCAAACACGAAACCCGCCGCGTCGACGTACTCAGCTCGGCATCGGCAAACGGAAGAATGTTCGCGCGGCAGAAGTGCTGGCCGCGGCGACCGTCGCCACGTCCTCGCCACGATCGCGTGCCAGCTCCTCGACGATGTGCGCCAGGAACGCCGGTTCGTTGCGGCGGTCCTTCGGCGTCGGCTTGAGCGTGCGCGGCAGCAGGTACGGTGCATCGGTCTCGATCATCAGGCGCTCGGCGGGAATGTGCTTCACCAGCTCGCGCAGATGCGCGCCGCGGCGCTCGTCGCACAGCCAGCCGGTGATGCCGATGTACCAGTCGCGATCCAGGTAGTCGAACAGTTCCTCGCGGCTGCCGGTGAAGCAATGCACCACCGCCGGGCCGAGCTTGCCGTCGAACTGGCGCATCAGCGCCATGAAGTCGGCATGGGCGTCGCGCTGGTGCAGGAACAGCGGCTTGCCGGTGTCCACCGCCACCTGCAGCTGCCGCTCGAACGCGCGGTGCTGCGCCGGCCGCGGGGAGAAATCGCGGAAGTAGTCCAGGCCGCACTCGCCCACCGCCACCACCTCGGCGTGCGCATGCAGCGCGCGCAGTTCGGCATCGCACTCGGCGGTGTACTCCACCGCGTGGTGCGGATGCACGCCGGCGGTGGCGTACAGCACGCCCGGATGCTGCTGCGCCAGTTGCAGCGCCAGCGGCGAGTGCTCGCGGCTGGCGCCGGTGACCACCAGTTGCGCGACGCCGGCGGCGCGGGCGCGCTGCAGCACGGCGTCGCGGTCGCGGTCGAAGGACTCGTGGGTGAGGTTGGCGCCGATGTCGATCAGGGTCATGCGGTTGCGCGGGAATCAGCCGGGACAGCAGCCAATTGTACGGTCCACGCGCCTGTCGCCGCTCCCCGGCGGCGCGGCGGCCACGTATCCTTTGCCGATGACGTCCGCCGTGTTTCCGATCGATCCGCTGCTGCCGCAACTGCGCGACAGCCTCGCCGCCCATCCACGCCTGGTGCTGGAAGCCCCGCCCGGCGCCGGCAAGACCACCCAGGTGCCGCCGGCGCTGCTCGACGCGCCCTGGCTGCAGGGCCGGCGCATCGTGATGCTGGAACCGCGCCGGGTCGCCGCGCGCAGCGCCGCCGCCTTCATGGCCCGGCAGCGCGGCGAGACGCCGGGCGAAACCGTGGGCTACCGCATCCGCTTCGAGAACAAGGTGTCCGCGCGTACCCGCATCGAGGTGGTCACCGAGGGCATCCTGACCCGCATGCTGCAGGACGACCCGATGCTTGAGGGCGTCGGCGCGCTGCTGTTCGACGAGTTCCACGAGCGCCACCTGGCCGCGGACTTGGGCCTGGCGCTGGCCCTGGACGTGCAGGCGCAGGTGCGCGAGGACCTGCGCATCGTGGTGATGTCGGCCACCCTGGACGGTGAGCGCCTGGCGCAGTTCCTCGACGCGCCGCGACTGTCCAGCGCCGGGCGTAGCTTCCCGGTGGAGATCGCGCATTTCCCGGCGCGGCGCGAGGAATCGCTGGAGGCGCAGGCCCGGCGCGCGGTCGAGCACGCGCTGCAGCAGCACCCGGGCGACGTGCTGGTGTTCCTGCCCGGGCAGCGCGAGATCGGGCGGGTGCAGGCGGCGTTGGAGGCGGCGGGCGTTGGCGGTGGTACGGCGGGTGTTGCTCCAGCAGGTGCCGCGGCTGGCTCTACTCCAGCCGGCACCGCCTCCGGCGTACCCTCATCCGGCGCTTCGCGCCACCTTCTCCCGGCGGGAGAAGGGAGCGGAGTGGAGGTCCTGCCGCTGCATGGCGAGTTGCCGGTGGAACAGCAGAGCAAGGTGCTGCAGCCGGATCCGCAGGGGCGGCGGCGCGTGGTGCTGGCGACCAACGTCGCCGAGTCCTCGGTGACGCTGCCCGGGGTGCGCGTGGTGATCGACGCCGGGCTGGCGCGCGAGCCGCACTACGATCCCAACAGCGGCTTCTCGCGACTGGACGTGACCGCCATCGCCCAGGCCTCGGCCGACCAGCGCGCCGGCCGCGCCGGCCGTGTCGCCAGCGGCTGGACCTACCGGCTGTGGCCGCAATCGCAACGCCTGGAGGCGCAACGCCGCGCCGAGATCCTGCAGGTGGAACTGGCCGGGCTGGCACTGGAACTGGCCGCCTGGGGGAGCGATGGCCTGCGCTTCGTCGATCCGCCGCCGGCCG
>NZ_AQOJ01000234.1:0-8316 GCF_000364685.1 Xanthomonas sp. SHU 166 | reverse complement strand
ATACCGGCCGGCACCGGCCGCGGCGCGCGCAACACCGACTCCAGCGATTCGCTGCCGCACACGCCGCAGCCGCTGCGCCCGTCCAGGTTGCGGCGCCGCGCCTGTAATGCCGCCGCCTGCGTCGGCGGAATCTGCAGGCGCAGGGACACGCCTTCCAGATACGTTTCCACCGCCTCGACGCGCAGCTGCGCCGGCGCCGCGACGATGCCCTCGCTGAGCGAGAAGCCCAGCGCGAAATCCTCCAGGTCTTCCGGCGTGGCCATCATCACCACGAAGGGCGTGTCGTTGTAGGCGAACGCCACCGGCACCTCGGCCGCGACCAGGTCCTGGGCGACCGCAGTGCGCCCGTCGCGGTGGCGACGCACGCCGCGCGCGACCGCACCTGGCCTGGATGACGCACCCGAATACATCGCGACCCTCCGGACTCAGTGGAACAGCACGAACGCATTCTGCCGTGCGACGGGGATGCCGGGGCACTCGCGTCGCTCGGCCGCACCATGGGCAGCGGTGACCGCCGTCGGCGACCGTGCCGCACGCCGGAAGGCCTTCCGCGGCTGCCGCCTCCCCGCGTCAGCCCACGACCAGCTTCATGCGGGCGCCGATCGGACACGCCTTGCTACCCGCCAAGGATGCTACAGCGTCGTGTTGTACACCTGTGAGGGCGGCAGGCCAATCGCCACTGGCAGCGCGGGTGACGCCCTGCCAACCCGACCCACGCACGTGCGGGCCGAAGCGCCGGCCAGCGCCTGGCCCAGCCACACGGTCGCCCGCGCGCGTGGGCACGCTGCCGTTTCCAAGCGCCCGCGCAGGCACACCCAGCGACCCGCGACGGATGCCGCCCCCCTTTCAACAGCCGCGCCCCCACCCGGCTGCGATCGGCGCCGCGGCGCGCGGCAGGCGCGTTTCCTTGTGCGCTGCAAGAAGCCCCAGCGCAAGCCGCGTCGTGGCGACGCACGCCGCCGCCACGTCGCGCTGCCGCCATCACCCGCCGGTCGGGTAGGCTGGCGGCCCCACGTTTGCGAAACCGTCCCATGCCCATCCCGTTCCGCCTCTGCCTTGCCGCCGGCCTTGTGCTGCTCGGCACCCACACCGCCAACGCCGCCGACCTTCCCGCCGATGTGCTGCGCCAGGTGCCGGCCGGCTACCAGCCGCTGGCGCAGTTGCAGGCCGATCTCGATGGCGACGGCCGCGCCGATTATCTGGTCGCGTTGCAGCAGCGTGGCGAGGCGCAGCGCGATCCGGCCCCGGCGCGACCGCTGCTGATCTTCGTGCAGCAGGCCGACGGCCACTTCCGGCTGGCTGCGCGCAACGACCGGGTGATCCTCAAGCGCGACGAGGGCGGCCAGTGCGATCCGTTCACCGATGGCGACGAACCGTTCGCCGCCAAGGGCCGCTACTTCACCGTGCAGAACGGGGTCTCCTGCGGCCAGCACTGGACCGACTTCATCACCTTCCGCTACGACACGCAGCGCAAGCAGTGGTTGTTCCACAAGCGCATCCAGCAGCGCTGGGAGATGAACCCCAATCCTTCGCCCGACGCCGAGGCGCTGGTCAAGGACGGCGACCAGGTGCAGTCGGCCGATCCGCGGCACCCAGTCGCCTTCGCCGATTACCTGCCGCGCTGAGGCGCGGACGCGCCGCGGCGGCGGCACGGCATTGCTACCGAGACACACCGCCCGGCCCGGCGCTGCGCGCATGCCGGACCGGGCACCGGTCGAATGCCGGGTCCGAATACGGCCAGCGCGGGATCGCGGCGAGCGGCACGCTGCGCGCTCCATTCGTTACTGGAGCGCCCATGTCCAGCTTCCGCTGCGTCGGCCTGCCGGCCGCCGCGTTCGACCCGCTGTTCGATCTCGACGACGCACAGCTGCAGGCACGTCACGCGCGGCGCCTCCGCGCCGACAGCGCGCTCGGCTATCCCTGCCGGATCAGCCTGGAGGACGCTCGGCCCGGCGAGGAACTGCTGTTGCTGCACTACCTGCACCAACCCGCGCAGACCCCGTACCGCGCCGCCGGCCCGATCTACGTGCGCCGCCACGTCGCCACCGCCACACCGGCGCCGGGCGAAGTACCCGATGCCATCGTCCGCCGCCTGATCTCGCTGCGCGGTTACGACGCCAGCGACATGCTGATCGCCGCCGACGTGCAGCCCGGCGAACGCATCGCCACCGCGATCGCCTGCGCCTTCGCCGACCCGCAGGTGCGTTACCTGCACCTGCATCATGCGCGGCAGGGCTGTTTCGCGTGCCGGGTGGAGCGGGAGCCGGGATTGGGGAGTCGGGATCGGGGATGAGTGGCTGCGCCGCGACCTGGAACGCCCCCGGCGTTGCAGGAGCGGCTTCAGCCGCGATGAGCACTACCGGAAACGCCCATCGCCGCTGAAGACGCTCCTACGACATCCGCAGCCGCAACCCCGCTTTTCACCAATCCCCAATCCCAAATCCCCACTCCCCGCTACTCACCCAGATTGATCCACGTCGCCTTCATCTCCGTGTACTTGTCGAAGGCGTGCAGCGACTTGTCGCGGCCGTTGCCTGATTGCTTGTAGCCGCCGAACGGGGCGGTCATGTCGCCGCCATCCCAGTAGTTCACCCACACGCTGCCGGCGCGCAGCTTGCGCGCCACGCGGTGCGCGCGGCCGATGTCGCGGGTCCACACGCCCGCCGCCAGGCCGTAGTCGCTGTCGTTGGCCATGCGCAGGGCGTGCGCCTCGTCGTCGAAGGCGATCACCGACAGCACCGGGCCGAAGATCTCCTCGCGGGCGATGGTGTGTTCGTGGCCGACCTCGTCGAAGATGGTCGGCTCCACGTAGCAGCCGCCGGGCACCACCTCCACGCGCTTGCCGCCGAGCAGCAGGCGCGCGCCTTCGGCGTTGCCGCGGGCGATGTAGTCGAGCACGCGGTGGGTCTGGGTCTCGTCGACCAGCGCGCCCATCGCCGCGTCGTCGTCGAACGGATGCCGCGGCTGCAGCGTGCGGCCGGCGGCGACCACGCGTTCGACGAAGGCATCTTTGATCGAACGCTCCACCAGCAGCCGCGAGGCGGCGGTGCAGACCTCGCCCTGGTTGTAGAAGATCGCCGCGGCGGCCGCCTGCGCCGCCTGTTCCAGGTCCGGCGCATCGGCGAACACCAGGTTCGGGCTCTTGCCGCCGCATTCCATGTACGCGCGCTTCATGTTCGACAACCCGGCGCACTGCAGCAGGCGCCGGCCGACCGCGGTGGAGCCGGTGAACACCAGCCCGTCCACGTCCATGTGCAGCGCCAGCGGCTCGCCGGCACCCTTGCCGAAGCCCGGCACCACGTTGAACACGCCGTCGGGAATGCCCGCCTCGGCGACCAGTTCGGCCAGGCGCAACGCGCTCAGCGGCGATTTCTCCGACGGTTTCAGCACCACCGAGTTGCCGGCGGCCAGCGCCGGGGCGATCTTCCACGCCGCCATCAGCAGCGGGAAATTCCACGGCACGATCGCGCCGACCACGCCCAGCGGCTCGCGGGTGATCAGTCCCAGTTCGTCCTGTCCGGTCGGCGCCACTTCGCCGTAGAGCTTGTCCACCGCCTCGGCGGTCCAGGACAGGCAGCGCACCGTCGCCGCCAGGTCCACCGCGCGCGCATCGCGCACCGGCTTGCCCATGTCCAGCGATTCCAGCAAGGCCAGTTCGTCGGCATGGCGTTCGACCAACTGGGCCAACGCCAGCAAGGTCTTCTTGCGCTGCGCCGGCTTGGCCTGCGACCAGTGCCCCGCATCGAAGCCGCGCCGCGCCGCGGCCACCGCGCGGTCGATGTCCGCGGCCTCGCCCTCGGCCACGCGGCCGAGCAGGCGGCCGTCGATCGGGCTGATGCAGTCGAAGGTCTTGCCACTGGCGGCATCGACGTAGCGGCCGTCGATGAAGGCCTGGGTCCGCGGACGCAGCGTGTCGGCCAGCGCCTGCCAGGCGTCGCGGGTGCGGGGTGCGGTCATCGGGAACTCCTGCTGCGGCGGAAGGATCGGAAGCACGCGACGGCCGGCGGCGGCGCGGCGCGCATGCGGCTCAGAATGTGGCCGGCGTATTGGCGCTGACCAGCACCGCGGTCTCGCGGCCGACGTTGCGGAACCGGTGCGGCACCCGGCTTTCGAAATAGTAGCCCTCGCCCGCGCGCAGCACCCGCACCTGGCTGCCGACGGTGATCTCCACCTCGCCGGCCACCACCACCCCGCCCTCTTCGCCGTCGTGCACCAGCATCGCGCTGCCGGTGTCGCTGCCCGGCGGCATCACCTCGCGCAGGATGCACATCTGCCGCTGCGGGCGATGCTGGCCGACCAGGTAGTAGTGGATGCCGTCGCTGCCGACGTCGGGCAGTTCGTCGGCGCGGTAGAACGGCGCATCGGCCTCGCCCGGGTCCAGGTCCTGGGTGAAGAATTCGGCCAGCGAGATCGGGATGCCGTCCAGCACCTTCTTCAGCGAACTCACCGACGGGCTGACCTTGTTCTGCTCGATCAGCGAGATGGTGCTGTTGGTCACGCCCACCCGCTTGGCCAACTCGCGCTGGCTCAGGCCGTGGGCGGTGCGAACCCGATGCAGGCGGGCGCCGATATCCATCGCGAATGGGAACGCCGGTGGCGGTGTTGCCGGATACTTTACACACCCGCCCCGGACGGTCAATTTCGGGCGGCGCGCCCGTGTTGCGGCGCAACCAGGAAAAGCCCGCCCGATTCGCGCGAATTGCGACACCCCGGGTCACACCCGGCGCAGCGCCATGGTGTAAAGTTTTTTCAACATCCCTCGCGTGGAGCCTGCGATGCGCCCTCAGCCGCCCCTCTCGTCCCAGGCGCTGTCCGACCATTACGCCGCGCAGGCCACCCGCGCGCCGGACGCGCTGGAGGCGTTCTGGATGCCGTTCACCGCCAACCGCCAGTTCAAGGCGCGGCCACGGCTGCTGGCCTCGGCCGAGGGCATGCACTATCGCAGCGTGGACGGGCGCCAGATCCTCGACGGCACCGCCGGGCTGTGGTGCTGCAACGCCGGCCACGCGCGGCCGCGCATCGTCGAGGCGGTGGCACGGCAGATCGCCACGCTGGATTTCGCGCCGACCTTCCAGATGGGCTCGCCGTTGCCGTTCGTGCTGGCCGAGCGGCTGGTGGCACTGGCGCCGCCGGGCCTGGACCACGTGTTCTACACCAACTCCGGCTCCGAGTCGGTGGACACCGCGCTGAAGATCGCACTCGCCTACCACCGCGCCCGCGGCGAGGGCCAGCGCACCCGCTTCATCGGCCGCGAGAAGGGCTACCACGGGGTCGGCTTCGGCGGCATTTCGGTCGGCGGCCTGCCGAACAACCGCAAGGCGTTCGGCCCGCTGCTGCCGGGCGTGGACCATCTGCGGCACACGCTCGACCTGGAGCGCAACGCGTTCTCGCGCGGCCTGCCGACGCATGGCGCGGAACTGGCCGAGGACCTGGAGCGGCTGGTGACGCTACACGACGCCTCCACCATCGCCGCGGTGATCATCGAGCCGATCTCCGGCTCGGCCGGGGTGGTGCTGCCGCCGCACGGCTACCTGCAGCGCATCCGCGAACTGTGCGACAAGCACGGCATCCTGCTGATCTTCGACGAGGTCATCACCGGCTACGGCCGCGTCGGCCACGCCTTCGCCGCGCAGCGCTTCGGGGTGACCCCGGACATGATCACCACCGCCAAGGGCCTGACCAACGGCTGCGTGCCGATGGGCGCGGTGTTCGTGTCCCACGCCATCCACGAGGCCTTCGCGCACGGTGCGGCCAACGCCATCGACCTGTTCCACGGCTATACCTACTCCGGCCATCCGCTGGCCTGTGCCGCGGCGCTGGCGACGCTGGACACCTACGCCGAGGAACAGTTGTTCGACAAGGCGATCGAGCTGGGTCCGGTGTGGGAGGAGGCGATCCACCGGCTGCGCGACCTGCCGCACGTCATCGACATCCGCAACTTCGGCCTGATCGGCGCGATCGAACTGGCGCCGCGCAAGGGCGCGCCCGGCGCGCGCGCCTACGAGATCTTCGAGCGCTGCTTCCACGAAGGCGACCTGCTGATCCGCGTCACCGGCGACACCATCGCGCTGTCGCCGCCGCTGATCGTGGAAGCCACGCACATCGAGCGCATCTTCGCGGTGCTGGCGGACATGATCCGCAGCACGCCCTGACCCCTCCCTCACCCAACCCACCGCCCGCGCTCCCCACGCGCCGCGTCTGCCTGGAGAACCGCTCATGCTGGTCGGCGTTCCGAAAGAGATCAAGAACCACGAATACCGGATCGGGCTGACCCCGTCCGGAGTGCGCGAACTGGTGCTGCACGGCCACCAGGTGCTGGTGCAGCGCGGCGGCGGCCAGTCCATCGGCCTGACCGATGCCGAGTACGAGCGCGCCGGCGCACGCATCGCCGAGGATGCGGCCAGCGTGTTCGCGCAGGCCGAGATGATCGTCAAGGTCAAGGAACCGCAGCCGGAGGAATGCGCGATGCTGCGCCCCGGGCAATTGCTGTTCACCTACCTGCACCTGGCGCCGGATCCGCAGCAGGCCGCGGCGCTGCAGCGCTCCGGCTGCACCGCCATCGCCTACGAGACCGTCACCGACGGCCACGGCGGCCTGCCGCTGCTGGCGCCGATGAGCGAGGTCGCCGGGCGCATGGCGATTCAGGCAGGCGCGCATGCGCTGGAGAAGGCGCAGGGCGGCTCGGGCGTGCTGCTCGGCGGCGTGCCCGGGGTCAAGCCGGCGCAGGTGCTGGTGATCGGCGGCGGCGTGGTCGGCATCAACGCCGCACGCATGGCGATGGGCCTGCACGCGCGGGTGACGGTGCTGGACCGCTCGCTGGAGCGGCTCAAGTACCTGGACGAACTCTACGGCCAGCAACTGACCACGCTGTACTCCACCCGCGATGCGATCGAGCAGTGCCTGCCGCACACCGACTTGGTGATCGGCGCGGTGCTGATCCCCGGCGCCGCCGCGCCCAAGCTGGTGTCGCGCGAGCAACTGGCGCTGCTGCGGCCCGGCTCGGTGCTGGTGGACGTGGCGATCGACCAGGGCGGCTGCTTCGAGACCAGCCACCCGACCACGCACCAGCAGCCGACCTACGAGGTCGACGGCATCGTGCATTACTGCGTGGCCAACATGCCCGGCGGCGTCGCCCGCACCTCCACCTTCGCCCTGACCAACGCCACCCTGCCGTTCGTGCTGCTGCTGGCCGAACACGGGCTGCAGGCGCTGCGCGACGACCAGGACCTGCGCAACGGCCTCAACGTGCACGCCGGCAAGCTCACCCACCGCGCGGTGGCGCAGGCGCTGGGCCAGGAGTTCGTGCGGCCGCTGGACGCGCTGGGCTGACGCTGTCCATCCGAGGATCGAGCACGATGCGCGACACCCTGTCCCACTACATCGACGGCCAGCCCGTCGCCTTCCGCGGCGACGAGCACGCCGAGGTCTTCGACCCGGCCACAGGCGCCGTCCAGCGCCACGTGCCGCTGGGCGCCGCGCATGCGGTGGAGATGGCGGTGCGTGCCGCCAGTGCGACCTTTCCCGGCTGGGCGGCGACGCCGCCGCTGCAGCGCGCGCGGGTGCTGTTCCGCTTCCGCGAGCTGCTGGAACGCCGTGCCGACGACGTGGCCCGCTGCATCAGCGCCGAGCACGGCAAGACCGTGACCGACGCGCGCGGCGAAGTGGTCCGCGGCATGGAGGTGGTGGAGTTCGCCTGCGGCATCCCGCACCTGCTCAAGGGCGAGCATTCGCACGACGTCGGCCGCGGCGTGGACGCCTGGAGCGAATACGCGCCGCTGGGCGTGGTGGCCGGCGTCACCCCGTTCAACTTCCCGGCGATGGTGCCGCTGTGGATGCTGCCGGTGGCATTGGCCTGCGGCAACAGCTTCGTGCTCAAGCCCTCCGAACATGCACCCTCGGCGTCGCTGCTCCTGGCCGAATGGCTGCACGAGGCTGGGTTGCCGGCCGGCGTGTGCAACGTGGTGCACGGCGCCAAACCGGCGGTGGACGCACTGCTGGCGCACCCGCAGGTGCAGGCGCTGAGCTTCGTCGGCTCCACCGCGGTGGCCGCCGACCTGTACGCGCGCGGCAGTGCGCTGGGCAAGCGCGTGCAGGCGCTGGGCGGGGCCAAGAATCACCTGGTGGTGCTGCCCGACGCCGACCTGGACGATGTCGCCGACGCCCTGCTCGGGGCCGGCTACGGCTCGGCCGGCGAACGTTGCATGGCGATCTCGGTGGCGGTGTGCGTGGGCGACGCGCTGGCCGATGCCCTGGTGGCCAGACTGGCGCCGCGCGTGGCCGCGCTGCGCCTGGGCGCGGGGCAGGCCGACGCCGGCC
>NZ_AQOJ01000233.1:0-3612 GCF_000364685.1 Xanthomonas sp. SHU 166 | reverse complement strand
TCGGGACTGAAGTCCCTCCCACAGTGCACCCGGTAGGCTCGCCGCAAGGCCTGGGGGAGCGACTTCGTCGCGACCAGTGAAGCCATCCAATGACCGATTGCTACAGCAGTCGGGACTGAAGCCCCTCTCACAATGCACCCGGCAGGCTCGCCGCAAGCCCCTGTGGGAGCGCCTTCAGTCGCGACGAGTGAAGCCATCCAATAACCGATTGCTGCAGCAGTCGGGACTGAAGCCCCTCTCACAATGCACCCGGCAGGCTCGCGGTAAACCCACGCGGGGGTCAACTGTCATACCGCCGCGACACGCGACGTGATGTGCGTTTTCCGATTGCCCAATGCGTCGGGACTGAAGCCCCTCCCACAGTGCACCGGGCGGGCTCGCCGCAAGCCCCAGTGGGGCGGCTTTAGCCGACAGGGCTCGACCGGGAATGCCCCGTCGCGGCTGAAGCCGCTCTTACGGGACATCTCCCGGAATAGGTGGAGCGCCCTTCACTCGCTCATCGAATAGGCGCGCTCGGCGCCGGCCGCCGCCCAGGCGGTGTTGGGCGTGGCCTGCAGGGTGAAGCGCAGTTGGCCGCCGGCCATGAGTTCCTCGTGGCGCAGGAACGCGCGGTTCAGCGGCCGCCCGTTGAGGGTGACGCTGCCGACATAGGGATGCGCGTCGTCCAGGCCGTCGGCGATCACCGTGAAGCGCTTGCCGTTGGGCAGCGCCAGGGTGGCGCGCGGCAGGAACGGGCGGCCGAGGATGTACTGGTTGCTGGCCGACGCCACCGGGTAGAAGCCCAGCGCGGTGAACACGTACCAGGCCGACATCTGTCCCATGTCGTCGTTGCCGGCCAGCCCGTCCGGGCGCGCGGCGTACTGGCTGCGCATGATCTGCTGCAGCCGCGCCTGGGTGCGCCACGGCTGCCCGGCATAGGCATACAGATAGGCGACGTGGTGGCTGGGCTCGTTGCCGTGCGCATACCAGCCGATCAGGCCGGTGATGTCCTCCATGTGCGCGAACACCTTGGGATCGACCTTGGCGTCGAACACCTGGTCCAGCCGCGCCAGCAGCTTGTCGTCGCCGCCGTGCGCACGCGCCAGGCCGGCCACGTCCTGCGGCACGTACCAGGAGTACTGCCAGGCGTTGCCTTCGGTGTAGTCGGTGCCGTAGCCGCTGGCGTCCGGATCGAACGGGGTGCGGAAGCTGCCGTCGCGCTTGCGTGCGCGCATGAAGCCGGTGTCCGGGTCGAAGGCGTTGCGCCAGTTGCCGGCGCGCTTGGAGAAAGTGGCGGCGACCTCGGTGCGACCCATGTCCTGCGCCATCTGCGCGATGGTCCAGTCGTCGAAGGCGTATTCCAGGGTCTTGGAGGCGGCCTCGCCTTCTTCGTCGATCGGCACGTAGCCGAGTTCGCGGTACTGGGCGATGCCGTCGTAGGGGCCGTAGTTGGCGCTGGCCACCATGGCCTTGAGCGCGGCGTCGGTGTCGTAGCCGCGGATGCCCTTCATGTACGCGTCGGCGATCACCGGCACCGCGTGGTAGCCGATCATGCACCAGGTCTCCAGGCCGTGGAACGCCCACACCGGCAGCACGCCGTAGGGGCTTTCGCGCTGGTGCGCGAGCAGCGAGTTGACGATGTCGTTGGTGCGTTGCGGCGGCTGCACGATGGTCAGCAGCGGGTGCAGCGCGCGGTAGGTGTCCCACAGCGAGAACGTCGAATAGTGGGTGTAGCCCTGCGCCTGGTGCACGGCGTTGTCCGGCCCGCGATAGCGGCCGTCGCTGTCCATGAACAGGGTCGGGCCGAGCAGGCTGTGGTACAGCGCGGTGTAGAACTGGGTGCGCTGCGCGGGCGGCGCGTCCACCTCCACCGCGCCCAGCGCCTGCGCCCATTGCGCACGCGCCGCGCGGCGCACGCCGTCGAAATCCCAGCCCGGCACTTCGGCGTCGAGATTGGCGATGGCGCTGTCCTCGCTGACCGGCGAGATCGCCACCTTGACCAGCAACGGCCCGCGCAGGGCGTCGCCGAAGTCGAACGATCCCACCAGTTGCCGGCCTTCGATCTGCGCGCGCTGGGTAGGGTCGTTGTCGCCCGGCGGCGGGAAGCCCTTGTAGGGAATGTCCTGCTCGGTGTTGTGGAAGGCGTGGCCGCGCAGCGGCTGCGAGAAGCGCAGGGCGAAGTACAGCTGCCGCCCCGGCGCCCAGCCGCGGGTCTCGCGGAAGCCGGTGACGGTGCCGTCGGCGCGCAGGCGCAGCCGCGACCAACTGATCTTGCCCGGGTAGTCGTACAGGCTGGTGCGCAGGTCCAGCAGCACGTGCGCCGGCTGGCCGGCCGGGTAGGTGTAGCGGTGCACGCCGACGCGAGCGCTGGCGGTGAGTTCGGCGCGCACCTTGTCGTCGTCCAGGGTCACCGCGTAGTAGCCCGGCTCGGCGCGCTCGTCGTCGTGGCGGAAGCGCGCGCTGTAGCCGCTGCCGGGGGTGTCCGGGTCGCCGCGCTCCAGCCGCACCGCGCCGCTGATCGGCATCAGCAGCACGTCGCCCAGGTCGGAGTGGCCGGTGCCGGAGAAATGCGTGTGCGAGAAGCCGACCAGGCTGCGGTCGTCGTAGCGGTAGCCCGCCGCCCAACCGTAGGCGTCCTTGCGCGGCTGGATGCGCGTGTCCGGGCTCAGCTGCACCATGCCGAACGGCACCGTGGCGCCGGGATAGGTGTGGCCCTCGCCACCGGTGCCGATGAAGGGATCCACCGCGGCCACCGCACGCTCGCCCACCTTGGCGTCAGATGCAGCGACGGCGGGCGCGATCGGCCACAGCGCGGCCAGCAGCAGTGCGGCGGCGCCGCCCAGCATCCTCGAGCTGCGCATGGCAGGCTCCCCGGTATCGAATCGATCCAAACCGATAGCACAAACCCGCTGCAATGCCTTGCTGCACTGCAAAATGCGGATCCGGTGACGACGGCGCAGGATGAGCGACCTTTTGAACCGGTCTAATGCGCCGTGGCGCCGTCTTCCGCCGACAAACGCGTCACCGTGTCCGACATCGCCGCCGCCTGCGGCGTGTCGCGGGCGACCGTGTCGCTGGTGCTGCGCAACAGCCCGCTGGTGCATGCGGACACGCGCGCGCGGGTGGCGGCGGAGATCGCCCGCCAGGGCTACGTCTACCACCGCGGCGCGGCCAGCCTGCGCGGCCGCGCGTCCAATGCGGTGGCGCTGGTGGTCAACGACCTGGCCAACCCGTTCTTCGCCGAGTTCGCCGGCGGCGTGGACGCGGCGCTGGCCGAGGCCGGCTACGTGATGCTGATGGGCAGCACCGGCGAATCGCCGGAGCGCCAGCAGACCGTGCTGGCCTCGCTGATCGAGCATCACCCCGCGGCGATGATCCTCTCGCCCACCGAGAACACCGACGCCGCGCGGTTGCGCCAGTTGCTGGGGCCGCGCCTGCCGGTGCTGCTGTTCAACCGCGCGCTGGACGGCGACTGGCCGCTGCTGGCGCTGGACAACCGCCGCGGCGCGCGCCTGGCCACCGAACACCTGCTGGCGCAGGGCCACCGCGCCATCGCCTTCTTCGGCGGCCACCGCCAGTCCAGTTCCTGCGCCGAGCGCCGCGCCGGCTATCGCGAGGCGCTGGCCGCCGCCG
>NZ_AQOJ01000232.1:0-4518 GCF_000364685.1 Xanthomonas sp. SHU 166 | reverse complement strand
GCGGCGACCGCATCGGCGCGGCCGGCGACCGCTTCGGCACGGCCATCGCCCAGCACGCGGTCGGCGCCTGGCGCGAAGGCGTGGGCGTGCGCGCCAGCACCCGCTGGCCGGCATTTCTTGCGCAGATACGCGAACAGGGCCGGCGCCGCAGCGCACGCCTGGCCGGCATCCCCGGCCTGAGCGTGATCGCCGATACCCCCGGCGCCCAGGGCAGCTGGCCGATCCTGATGGTGCTGCTGCCCGATGCGGCCGCACGCGAATCGGTGCTGGGTGCGCTGTGGCCGCGCGGACTCGGCGTGGCGGTGCCGTTCGTGCATGCCCTGCCCGACTACGACTACCTGGACGGCATCGTCGAACGCACGCCGATGCCCAACGCCAGCGACTTCGCCGCGCGCTGCCTGAGCATCAGCAACAGCCCCTGGCTGGACGAGGCGCGCTTCGAGACCATCGTGGCCACGCTGCACGCGGCCTGCGCCGTTTCCTGTCAGAAACTAGCGCCCGTGGATATTGCGCTTGCTGGTGTCTGCGGATAATCTACACGGCTAAGAGACGCGTAAAATTATTACAAAAAAACGCGCTGAAGTTAATGTAGACCCCTGAATTTAAAGAATTATCTGGAGAAAAAATGAAAAGGACTATTTGGCTAGCCGCCACTGTGGCATTCGCCAGCATTGTTGCAATATTTTTCTTTCAAAAGAAAGAAAACAATGAAAATTCGCTCAGTCAGGCACAGCTTACAAACTCCGCTGAATCCAGCGAAAAATCATTAAAGCCCGAAATTTCAGCGACTGGAAAAGAAGAAGAAAAAAGCGGGCCATCGAGACCTGCAAAAAAATCCATAAGGCACCCGTTCCCCGAAGTACCGCAAACACGAAGAGGAATGAGCTTCGAGAACGATCCATTTTTTGCAGAAAGCAAAGCCGAACAGGCTTGGCTGGATCGCCACGGCTACCCCAATGAAAAACAATGGGAGGCCTATATGACAGCCCCGGAAGCTCTTTTGAAAGAAGCAGCAGACGCCGGAGACATGGCAGCGAAGGCAATATTGGATGCGCGCTTGTTGCCAACCGATCAACAGGCACAGCAACGCCTCATAGACGCAGGCGCAGAAGGAAATCTTTTTGCCCTAAATATGCTTGCCTCCTATCAAGGCGGAGCATCCAATGGAGATCCAGTTGCAGCCTATGCTTTGTCCCGCGTTTTAGAAATGCGAGGAGATACCCGCGCCGGAATCACCAGAGACGCAATGATTACAAAGCCATTATCAACCCAACAAAGGACATTAGGAGAGTCGGAAGCATTGCGAATAAATGACGCGATCGACAATATTTACAAGTCGAAATATGGAATAGATCCAAAATTAGACAAGCGCCCCATTGGCGCACAGTAAATCCACAAAAAAGGAATGAATTTTATGCAAAAGAAATATGGAATTGCACTACTATCTTTTAGTGGAATCATGGGTGTAGCACTAGCATGTTCCGAGCTCCCCATGCCCCCATTGCCACCGATTTCGGTAACTCTAGGCGACCTACCAAAGTTCAGCGACTACTCCAACCCGGCAAATGCCGCCTTTATGTCGAAACTCGATGCATCTGCATCAAAAGTTCTCGGCGAAGGCACATGGGTAAACAACTCCTACAAAGGCTATGTCGCCTACACATTCAAAATGCTGATGCACTCAGGGCGAAATATTGTCTATATTGAAAAGCCGTGTGGCAAAACCGCAAAGGAAGTGGCCAAGGAGCTGCAAGATCAAGCTTCGAATAATAGTGGTGGTGGTGGTGGCGGCGGCGGCAATGTAGGCAGTGGTAGCGGTGGCGGCATCCTAATTGGAGGCGGCTGCTATGGAAGCTGCGGGGGAAAAATGCCAGTTGTCGACGTAGGCCCCCCAGAGCAAACAAGTTAATCCACCCAGTGGTTTAGCGTGCAAAACGGCTTCATAGCCAAGCACATCGAATTGACATGTCGGGGCCGACGAATATGTCGCCCCGGCGTTTTGGCAACCCTCTTATACAGCAGTGCCTTTTGATAGGCGCTTCGAGCAGATTCGAACCACCTTGATCCAAAACAGCGCGCGCACCTCAATCAATCATTTAGATACGCTGACCACGTCCAGCGCCGCCAGCAGCCGCAGGTTCAAAGCGTGCTGCTGCGCCTGCCACGCCGACAGGTCCGCCGGCGACGGCTCGGGTTGCGCATCCAGCGCCGCCAGTTTTCGCTTCCACCATTGCGGGTAATGGGCCAGCGAGACTTCGCCGGTGATGTCGCTGCCGCACACCTGCCCGCGCAGCGCCTCGATCGCCTGCAGCAACTGCGGTATGCGCAGTTGGCCCTGGTCCCAGTTGGTGCGCACGTCCTGCGGATCCAGCACGTCCTTGTCCAGCGACAGATAGGTCGGCATCGGCGTGCGCCGCAGGTGCTCGACGAACGCGTCGCTCAGCGCGCTCACGCTGTCGAAACCGCGCACCGCCTGGCCCAGGCCCAGCCGCCGCGCCCAGCCCACGTCCACGCCACTGCACCAGTAGCGCAGCTTGCCGCGGTACAGCGGCAACAGGTGGTTTTCCCAGGCATGGCCAGGGCCGACGTCGCCGGAGGTGATGCCGGCCACCTCGACCTGCGCCACCTGCGGCAGCGCGGCGATGCGGCGCACCCACGAGCCGCAGTGAACGCCGAACGGGAAGCGCATGTTGTCCGGATGGTTGTCGAACACCACCACCCGCAACGGCGCCTGCGCACGCTGCGCCAGGCGCACGATCAACGGCAGGCTCAGGTGATGGAAATCGCCGCTGCCCAGCAGCACGGTGCCGTACTGCGCCGGCAGCGCCTGCTCCAGCGCCGCGCCGAAGCGGCGCAGCCGCGCCATCGAGCAGGCGAAGCGCAGACCATCGCACCAGTCGCGCAACGGCAGGCGCACGGCGCCGGGTACTGCGCCCAGCGAAGCGTCGAGATCGAGCAGGACCGGGGTGCGCATCTCAGTCCTCCTCGGCGGTATCGGCGGCCGGCCCGACGTCGTCGGATTCGAACAGCGGCCGCAGCCGCCGCAGCACGGCGCGCAGCAACGGATTGCGCAGGTACACCGCATGCCAGGTGTAGGTGAAGCTGGCGCCGAGCTGGGCCTTCACCTCCGGATCGGTCCAGCCGGCGACGTAGGCGGTGAGGCCATGGCGGCAGGCATAGTCGAGGTTCTCGATCCAGCTCAGCGCGTACAGGTTGTGGTCGCGCGCATCCGGGTAGTGCAGGCCGATGTACTTGTCGATCAGCCGACCCTCGTGCACGTAGCACAGATTCCAGCCGATGATGCGGCCCTGGTGCCGGTACACGAACACCTGCCCGCCCGAGTCGGCGTCGGTCAGCAGCGCGTCGAAGAACGGTTCGGTCAACAGGTCGAAATGGATCTCGCTCTGCGCGTACACCTCCTGGTACAACGCATAGCAGTGCGCGCGCAGCGCCGGGTCGGCGAAGGCCGGGCCGGTCGGCAGCACCTCGATCTCCAGATCGGCGCGCGAGCGCAGCTTGCGGCGGATGTTGCGCCGGCGCCCGCGCGAGAGCCGCGCCAGGTACTCGTCGGTGGAGGCGAAGTCGATCGGAACCCAGGCCAGCGCCTGCCCGCGCAGCAGCACGTAGCCGTTGCGCTCGCAGGCGTCCAGGAACGCCTGCGCCCAGGCGTTGTCGGCCTCATCCAGCAGCGGCGAGCGCTGCGGCACGTCCTTGACGATCATCAGCGCGCGGCGCCGGCCCAGTTGCGTACGCCACTGCCGCGGCAACTGCACCGGGTCGGCCGCGCGCGGCAGCCAGGCGTATTCGCTGACGGTGCTGCCGACGAAGCTGGTGCGCGGCCGCAGCAGGCGCTGCCACAGCCGCTGCAGAGGCAGCCGCGCCACCTTCGCGCGCAGCGCGGGTTCGGCGGTGGTGAGCAGGTCGAAATCGGCCTCGAAGGCCGGCACCCCGTGCTCCAGGGGCTGGATCAGGAAACCGGCTGGCGGGTGCTGCAGGAACTGCCGCTGCAAGGCCTGCGGCTCGAGTTGGTTGACGAAAGGCATCTGCAAGATTGATCGTCTAGCGTGGAGAATGGATGCTGCGGCCCAGGCCGCAGCGTGCGATCCACCGGCGGCGGGCGCCGCACGGTGGCCCTTCATTTCGCGGAGCACTGCCATGACCCCGTCCATCGAGTCGCAAATCCACAGCATCGTCGCCAAGCATGGCGAGATCGACCCGGCGCGCCTGACCCCGGATGCCAAGCTGCAGGACCTGGGCGTGGATTCGCTCGAGGCCATCGAAATCCTGTTCGACATCGAAGAACACTTCGACATCACCTTCCCGCAGCGCGACCCGAACCTGGACGACGGTTCGCTCGGCAAGCTGGTGCAGGCGGTCGAGGACGCGCTGGCGGCCAAGGCGGCGGCCGGCGCGGCGCAACCGGCGCACTGACGCGCCATGGGCGCCTCCCCGCACGCGCGGCGCGTCGTGGTCACCGGCATGGGCGCGGTCAGCGCGCTCGGCCTGGGCGCCGAGGCG
>NZ_AQOJ01000231.1:0-10917 GCF_000364685.1 Xanthomonas sp. SHU 166 | reverse complement strand
CTTCGGGGCACCTTCTCCCGGGGGGAGAAGGGAGCAATAAGCCCCTCTCCCTCCGGGAGAGAGGGTGGGGTGAGGGTAGGGAACGCCGCAGATCATCGAATCGCCAGTGACACCAATCCAGCGGGAGACGCCATGGCCGCACAAGGCAAGTTCCACAAGCGCTTGAGCCTCACCGATCTGACCTTCATCGGCTTGGGCTCGATCTTCGGGTCCGGTTGGCTGTTCTCGGCCAGCCACGTCTCGGCGATCGCCGGGCCGGCCGGCATCGTCTCGTGGATCGCCGGCGGCGTGGCGGTGCTGCTGCTGGGCCTGGTGTACTGCGAACTCGGCGCGGCGCTGCCGCGCGCCGGCGGCGTGGTGCGCTACCCGGAGTACTCGCACGGCGTGCTGCTCGGCTGGCTGATGGGCTTCATCACCCTGATCGCCTTCTCCAGCCTGATCGCGATCGAGGTGGAAGCGGCACGCCAATACGCCGCGGCGTGGTTCCCCTGGCTCAACCAGGCAGGCAGTACCCATCCCAGCGTCGCCGGCTGGCTGCTGCAACTGGCGCTGCTGGTCGCGTTCTTCCTGCTCAACTACTACAGCGTCAAGACCTTCGCCACCGCCAACAACATCGTCAGCGTGTTCAAGTTCCTGGTGCCGGTGCTGGTGATCGTGCTGCTGATGGCGCACTTCGATGCGCGCAACCTGCACGTGCAAGGATTCGCGCCGTTCGGCGCGGCCGGAGTGGAGGCGGCGATCTCCGCCGGCGGCATCATCTTCGCCTACCTGGGGCTCACGCCGATCGTGTCGGTGGCCAGCGAGGTGCGCGATCCGCAGCGCAACATCCCGATCGCGCTGATCCTGTCGGTGGCGCTGTCCACGGTGATCTACGTGTTGCTGCAGCTCGCCTTCCTCGGCGGGGTGCCGGCGCAACATCTGGCCAACGGCTGGGGCGGCATCGACAAGGCGTTCTCGCTGCCGTACCACGATATCGCCCTGGCGCTGGGCATGGGCTGGCTGGCGGCATTGGTGATCTGCGACGCGATGATCTCGCCCAGCGGCACCGGCAACATCTACATGAACGCCACGCCGCGGGTGGTCTACGGCTGGGCGCGCAGCGGCGGCTTTATGCCGGTGCTGACCAAGGTGGACGCCGCCTCCGGCATCCCGCGTCCGGCGCTGTGGCTGAGTCTGGGCCTGTCGGTGTTCTGGACCCTGCCGTTCCCCTCGTGGGAGGCGCTGATCAACGTGGTGTCGGCGGCGCTGGTGCTGAGCTATGCGGTGGCGCCGGTGACCGTGGCCGCGTTGCGGCGCAGCGCGCCGGAGCTGCCGCGGCCGTTCCGGCTGCGCGGCATGGCGCTGCTCGGGCCGCTGTCGTTCATCGTTGCGGGCCTGATCGTGTACTGGTCGACCTGGAACACGCTGTCGTGGCTGCTCGGCCTGCAGATCGCCATGTTCGCGCTGTACGTGCTGTACCGTCTGCCCAACGCCGCCGGCCGTGCGCGGCTGTGGCGGCAGGTGCGCGGCGTGCTGTGGCTGATCGTGTTCTTCGCGCTGGTGTTGGTGGTGTCGCGCCTGGGCACCTTCGGCGGCAGCGGCTGGATCGCGCATCCCTGGGACACGCTGTGCGTGGCCGCGATCGCCTTGGGTTGCTACCACTGGGGTGCGCGCAGCGGCCTGCGTCCGGAGGAACTCGCGTTGGAAGAGGATGACGGGGAGTAGCCGTTGCGTGTGTGGAGAGGCGTAGGACGGTTCTTGTCCCTTTTTGTGGGATTGGCTGCGGCAGACGTCAACGGGAAAGCCCGTCGCGGCTAAAGCCGCTCTACGGGAAACAGCGCGTCATGAGATTTTTGGAAACCGAATGAACAAGTTCGTCGTATCGATCGTCATGGCACTGGCCTGCTGCGCCGGCGCCGCCCAGGCCGCGCCCAGCGTCGCCGACTACCAGCGCTCGCTGGGCCTGCGCGAGGCCTGGATCGGCCTGACCGAGAACGTGACCTGGCCGGCGCAGTGGCGCGACGACGGCGCGTTCTACTACCGCAAGACCGTGCCGGGCGGCTTCGCCTTCGTGGTCGAGGACGTGGCCAGCCAGCGCAAGCAGCCGGCGTTCGACCAGCAGCAGTTGGCGCGCGCGTTGAGTGCGGCGACCGGCACCACGTATCCGGCGCTGCGGCTGCCATTCGCGCGCTTCGCCTACGTCGCCGAGGGCGGCCAGCCGCAGGCGGCGATCACCTTCGAGCTCGATGAGACGCCGTGGCGCTGCACGCTCACCACTTACGTCTGCGCGCGTGCCGACAGCGGCCCGCAGCCGCGGCCGCGCGGCTTCGGCGTGGTGCGCGATCTCAGCGTGCCGGCCGATGCCACCCCGCGGCGCTCGCCGGACGGACGCTGGGACGCCTATGTCGACGGCAATGCGGTGATGCTGCGCGCGGTGGCCGACGGGCACACGCTGCGCCTGACCGACGATGGCCGCAGCGACGATTTCTACGACCCGGAAACGATCGCCTGGTCGCCGGATTCGCAGCGGCTGGCGCTGTACCGGGTGAAGCCCGGTTTTCCGCGCCGCGTCACCCGGGTGGAGGCGGCGCCGCCCGGCGGCGGCCAGCCGATCGTGCGCACGCAGCTGTATCCCAAGCCCGGCGATGCGGTGGACATCGAGCGACCGGTGCTGTTCGACCTCGGCGCGCTGGCGCGCGGCGGTGCGCCCAAGCGCCTGCCCATCGACGACGCGCTGTTCGCCAACCCGTATCAGCTCTCGCCGATCCGGTGGCGTAGCGACAGCGCCAGCTTCGTGTTCGATTACGTGCAGCGCGGCTTCCAGCGCATGCGCGCGATCGCGGTGGATGCAGCCACGGGCAAGGCGCATGTGGCGGTGGGCGAGGACGCCAAGACCTTCGTGTACGCCGACCGCAGCTACCACCACGATGTCGACGGCCTGGGCCAGGAAATCCTGTGGATCTCCGAGCGCGATGGTTGGCGCCACCTTTACCTGTTCGATGGCGTCAGCGGCCGGATCAAGACGCAGATCACCAAGGGCGAGTGGATCGTGCGCGACGTGCTGCGCGTGGACGATGCGCAGCGGCGCATCTGGTTCACCGCCAGCGGTATGGATGCGGGCAAGGATCCGTACTACCGGCAACTGTTCGCGGTGGATTTCGACGGCGGCCACCTGACCCGGCTGACCCAGGCCGATGCCGACCACGACGTGGCCATCGCCGACGACGGGCGCCATTACGTGGACGTGTATTCGCGTCCGGACATGGCCCCGGTGATGGAACTGCATGCCATCGACGGGCGCCTGCTGCAGGTGGTGGAGCGCGGCGACATCCGCAAGCTGCAGGCCGCCGGCTGGCGCGCACCGCAGACCTTCGTCGCCAAGGGCCGCGACGGCAAGACCGACATCTGGGGCATGGTGGTGCGCCCGCGCGACTACGACCCGCACAAGAAGTACCCGGTGATCGAGAACATCTACGCCGGCCCGCACGACTCCTTCGTGCCCAAGACCTTCTGGCCGTTCGGCTATCACTCCGGCGGCGACAAGCAGATCGGCATGCAGGCGCAGGCGGACCTGGGCTTCATCGTGGTGATGATCGACGGCATGGGCACCGCCAACCGCTCCAAGGCCTTCCACGACGTGGCCTGGAAGAACCTCGGCGATTCCGGTTTCCCCGACCGCATCGCCTGGCACAAGGCGCTGGCCGCGCAGGATCCGTCCTACGACATCGGCCGCGTCGGCATCTACGGCGCGTCGGCCGGCGGGCAGAGCACGCTGGGTGCGCTGGAGCGGCATCCGGACTTCTACAAGGTCGGCGTGGCCTATGCCGGGTGCTACGACAACCGCATGGACAAGATCAGCTGGAACGAGCAGTGGATGGGCTGGCCGGTGGACGCCAGCTATGCCCGCGCCTCCGGTGTGGACAATGCGGCCAAGCTGCGTGGCGACCTGCTGCTGATCGTCGGCGAGCAGGACAGCAACGTCGACCCGGCCTCGACCGCGCAGGTGGTGGACGCGCTGATCAAGGCCAACAAGGACTTCGACCTGCTGGTCGTGCCCGGCGGCGAACACACCGTCGGCCGCTCCACCGGCCCCATCGATTACGTGCAACGGCGCCAGTACGACTTCTTCGTGCGGCATCTGTTGGGGGAGCCGACGCCGGCGTGGAATCGGCTGTAGGTGGGGCTGGGATTTGGGATTGGGGATTCGTAAAGGCGCGGAGATTCCTGGTCCTGCGGGGTTCGGCTTTTCCCTTCTCCCCTCGGGAGAAGGTGCCCCGTAGGGGCGGATGAGGGTGCGGGTGGTGCACTGGCGTTCCGGAGGCATCGCGGCTCCCGGACCCTCACCCCAACCCCTCTCCCGGCGGAAGAGGGGCTTTGGCTTTCCCTTCTCCCCTCGGGAGAAGGTGCCCCGTAGGGGCGGATGAGGGTGCGGGTGGTGCACTGGCGTTTCGGAGGCATCGCGGCGTCCGTACCCTCACCCCAACCCCTCTCCCGAGGGGAGAGGGGCTTTCGCTGTCAGCGCAGACGTACCCGCTCTTGCCAATCCCAATCCCAATTCCCCAATCCCCCCACTCAAGACCTCGCCAACTCCGCCGATAACCCGGCAAGTCTCCCTGCGCCCCGGCCCGTCATGACCGCCATCGCCCCCAGTTCCTCGATCGCGCTCTCCGGCATGCGCGCGGCGACATCCGGGCTGCAGGTGCGCGCCAACAACATCGCCAATCTCGCCACCGACGGGTTCCAGCGCTCGGTGCCCGTGAACCAGGCGAGCGCCGGCGGTGGCGTGGTGGGCCAAGTGCAGCAGGCCGACGGGAAGGGCAGCGATCTGGTCGACGACATGGTCGGTACGCTGACCGAACGCACGGCGTTCCAGGCCAATGCGCGGGTCTTGCGCGCGGCCGACGACAGCATCGGCAGCCTGCTCGACGTGCTCGCGTAAGCCGTCGCCGACGCGTTGCGTTCCCGCAACGCAACATCGCCGCGATCACGCGGCTATGCGATTTTCCGCACCGATCCTCGTCACAGCGCACAAGACGCTGCGGCGCGCGCAGCGCACGATGCGACGATCGCATTGCATCGGGGACGGTAGATGGATCGGAGAGATTTCCTGCGTCAGGGCCTGGCCGTCGGCGCGGTTGCCGGCGTGGAAGCGCTGGCCGGGCGTGCCGCCGCGGCACCCACAGCGGCCAGCGCCGCGCGTGCGCCTGCACCGCCGCAACTGCAACCGCTGGCGGCCGACGCGCTGGCCGGGCACACCCTGCAATGCCGTTTCGTCGAGGCCGGCGCGACCTGGGAGGTGTACGAAGACCTGCGCCAGCCCGACGGCGATCTGACCCTGCGCGGGCCGGGCGGGGCGCTGGTGCTGGGCAAGCGCACCGAAGCGGTGTTCCCTGCCGCGCAGGCGCCGTATTTCGGCATGGCCCTGGCCGAGGTGGCGATGGCCGATGCCGACCTGCTCGCCGACCGCCTGCTGCGCGATGGCGACCCGCGCGCCGACGAGGTGCGCGACGTGGCGCCGCCGCCGGCCTCGCAACTGGATCCCAAGCACTACAACGGGCGCCTGCCGTGGACCACCTTCGTCGGTACCCGCGAGTGCGCCGACACCATGCCGGTGTACCCGGACGGGCGCACCCGCTGCTATCGCGCCATCCAGGCGTTCCCGGAACTGGGCAAGGACGAGCTGGTGCGGCGCCGCAGCGAAGGCCTGCTCGGCGGCTGGATGCCGGCGGTGCGCAAGGTGGTGCCGGCCGGCGAGGGCCGCTACTACGACATCCTGCTGTTCGCCGACGTGCTGGCCGAGGACCGCTTCGTGGTGCAGACCTGGCACCGCAGTGCGCTGGTCGAGCACGGCAAGGTCAGCAAGGTCGTGTACGGCTACAGCTATCCCGACTACCCGCCGCGGCGCGGCCCGCGCAGCGCCGAGGATTTCTACCGCGGCCTGCTCGCCTTCGCCGGCTACTGGCAGGCGCAGCTCGCCGACACCGTGCAGGCACAAACCCCGGATGCGAGTTGGCGCGACATGGCGCGCTTCGCCTTCGCCCGCGAATTGGTGGTGCGTCCGGGCGGCACCTATCCCAAGTACGGCGCGGTGGACCGCGACTATTACGGCAACGAGTACGACGGCTTCCAGGACACCTTCACCAGTTCGCTGTACGCCAACCTGGAGTGGGGCCGCTTCGCCCAGGCCGCGGCGGTGCTGGACGGGTATTTCAGCGATTTCGTGCAGGCCGATGGCATAGTCAACATGCGCGGCCCGGAGACCGGGCAGTTCGGGCTGACCCTGTCGCTGCTGGCGCGCTATCTGCGCTACACCGGCGATGCCGCGCTGCTGCGCAAGCACCGCGACAAGATCGCCGCCACCGCGCAGGTGCTGGTCGAGTTGCACGACGCCAGCCTGCGCCTGCCGGCATCGGCACCGGGGCATGGCCTGCTCCACGGCTGGAACGAATCCGATGCCTGTCTGTTCCCCGATCCGCAGGTGTGGTGGAAGCCGTACTACGCCAACAGCGCGCTGACGGTGCGCGGCTGGCAGGACCTGGCCGCGGTGTGGAGCGGCATCGCCGGGCCCGCTGGGCAGGCCGCCGCGGCGCAATGGCAGCGCCGTGCGCAGCAACTGTCGGCGCAGCTGCTGCGCACGCTGCGCAGCAACATCCGCCGCGATCTGCAGCCGCCGTACATCGGCCCGCTGCCGGGGGTGAAACTGACGTTCCGCCAGTCGCTGCAGCAGGAGCATCCCAGCGAGCAGGGCTGGCCGCATCGCGCCTATGCCGAACTGCTGCAGGCCGATGTGCTGCCCGACGACCTGGCGCACCTGGTCATCGACTGCGTGCGCGGCCACGGCGGCACCAGCCTCGGTGTGGTCGGCAACATCACCGCGCCGACCCCGGAGGCGCGCGACCTGCTCGGCTTCATCTCCTACGGCTACGCGCAGCAGTTGCTGCGCCTGGACCGGATCGAGGAATACCTGCTGTTCCTGTACGCGCATCGCTTCCACGTGCATACCCGCGGCAGCTGGACCGCGGGCGAGGTCACCGGCATCACCGGCGGCATGCCGCTGTTCTGCATCCCCGCGCAGTTGACCATTCCGCTGCTGCTGCGCTGGATGCTAGTGTTCGAGGACAGCGCCGGCGAGGAGCTGTTCCTGGCGCGGGCGGTGCCGCGCGACTGGCTGGGCAGTGGCGAGACGATCGCGATCGACGCCGCGCCGACGCGCTGGGGCAGGGTGTCGCTGACGCTGCGCGGGGATCCGGCGCGCAAGCGCATCGAAGGCCGCGTGACGCTGCCGGCGCAGCGGCCGGCACGCACCTGGCTGACCCTGCGCGTGCCGGCCGGCACCCGCCTGCAGGAGGTGCAACTGGACGGGCAGCCGGCGGCGCTGTCCGGGCCGCGCAACGAGCGCGTGCTGGTGCCGGCCGGCAGCGCGGCGACGGTGGCGATTTCCGCCGTCTACGGCTGAGTGGCGAAAAAGTCGGAAACGTCCCGCCTGCCCGCGGGGCAGTGCGGTATTCCGCACGTTTTCCCGATAAATACGACAAGACGCCGCGCGCGTCCTACGCGCACATTGTGACCGTGCAGTGAATGTCCAGGGGGAGATTCGTTGCACGTCACCGGGGACGCAGCGCATGGGTCGTGCGCGTCGCCGTGCAGGCGGCGTCGGGATCGTCCCGTCCGGCGGCGCATGCGTGGACACGTCCGTTTTCGTATCCGCCACACGCGCTGGCGACGGGGCGGCCGCCTGGGGAAGGGCGGCGTTCCGGCGAACGTCAGGCTGCCGCTCAGGAGATTTCCGATGCCGTCTTTGCTCGAACGCGTTGCGCCGCTGCTCCCGTGTTCCTGGCGCGCCGCGCCGCAGCCCGGTCCGCTGGCCGCGGCCATCTGCACCGCCCTGGCCCTGCTCGCGCCGGCAGCGCAGGCGCAGGATGCGCAGACCCAGGACACCCAGGCGACCACGCTGGAACGCGTCAGCGTCACCGGCAGCCATCTGCGCCGGGTGGATGCGGAAACCGCCAGCCCGGTCATCACCATCGACCGCCAGCGCATCGAGGACAGCGGCCAGGACACCCTCGGCCAGTTGCTGCAGCAACTGCCGGCGATGGCCGGCAACATGCCCAACGTCGCGCTCAACTCCGGCTTCAGCCACGGCCGCGCGCTGGTGTCGCTGCGCAACCTCGGCCCCGAGCGCACCCTGGTGCTGGTCAACGGCCATCGCATGGCCGGGCCGGCCAGCAGCGTCGCCGCCGCGCCCGGCGTGGACGTCAACGCGATTCCGGCGGCGATGGTCGAGCGCATCGAGGTGCTCACCGACGGCGCCTCGTCGGTGTACGGCTCCGACGCCATCGCCGGCGTGGTCAACATCATCCTCAAGGACAAGTACGACGGCTTCGCCGCCACCGCCGACTACGGCCTGAGCACGCACGGCGACGGCAACCGGCGCTCGCTCGGCCTGGAGTGGGGCAAGACCTGGGACCGCGGCGGGCTGATCCTGGGCGTGAGCCGCAGCTCGATGAACGCGCTGTACGACAGCGATCGCGACTACGCGCGCACCGCGCAGAACTATCTCAACGGCCAGGTGGTGGAGCGCCGCGGCAACGGCACCCGCGCCTTCCTGCGCAGTGGCAGCGTGCTGACGCCCAACGCCAACCTGGCGCCGGGCCAGGTCACCGCCAGCGACTTCCACACCTACAGCCAGGCGGTGGAAGGCTACAACTCCTACACCGGGCAGTACCTGATCACCCCGGTGCAGCGCACCAACGCCTCTGCGCACGCCACGTTCGATTTCACCCCGAACGTGCAGGGCTACCTGGACATGTTCTGGACCCGCAGCGAGACCACCTCGCAGCTCACCGCCTACGGCCTGGAACTGCCCAACGCCGCGAAGAACTACTACAACCCCTTCGGCGCCCAGCTCAGCCGCTACCTGCTGCGTTCGGTGCCGGCCAACACCCGCGTCTACACCTCGACGATGTACCAGACCAACATCGTCGCCGGCTTGCGCGGCAAGTTCGGCGACAGCAGCTGGCAGTGGGATGCGGCGGCCGGCTACGCGCACTACAAGGACACCCTGGTGCGCAACGGCTTCTCCATCACCTCGGCGCTCAACAACGCGGTGGGCGCCTCGTTCCGCGACACCGACGGCACCATCAAGTGCGGTACGCCCGGCAACGTCATCGCCGGCTGCACCCCGATCAACGTGTTCAACCCGGACGATCCGGCCACCATCGCCGGCATCAAGGCCACCCAGAGCGCGGTCGACCTGATCGACGAGAGCACGATGAAGTTCGCCGAGGCCAGCGTCAACGGCGACCTGTTCGCGATGCCGGCCGGAGCGGTGCAGGCCGCGTTCGGCCTGTCGTTCCGCAAGAACGGCTTCTCGCAGGGCACCAGCAATCCGGTGGCGGCGGCCGATGCGGACGGCAACTGCGACTACAACGACGGTTGCATCATGAACCAGGGCCACGACGAGACCATCAAGGAGGCGTATGCCGAAGTGCTGGTACCGCTGCTCAAGGGCGTGACCGGCGCGCAGGCGCTCAACCTCAACCTGGGCACGCGCTACTCGCGCTACGACTACTGGGGCAGCACCACCAACAGCAAGGTGGCGCTGGAATGGCGACCGATCGACAACCTGCTGATCCGCGCCACCGGCTCGCAGGTGTTCCGCGCGCCGGCGCTGGGCGATCTGTACGGCTCCCCGTTCAACGGCGTGGTCGACGACGCCGGTACCTACACCGATCCGTGCAACGGCTACACCGGCGGCGGCAATCCCGCGGCCTGCGCCAACGTGCCGACCAACGGCAGCTTCGTCAACAGCTCGTCCTTCACCGTGCTCACCACCGGCTCGGCCAACGCGGGCTTCGCGATCAAGCCCGAGCAGGGGCGCTCCTACAACATCGGCGCGGTGTACGACCCGGGCTGGGCCGAGGGTCTGTCGCTGAATCTGGACACCTGGCGCGTCACCCTGGACGACATGATCAACGGCACCGGCCTGGATCAGGTGCTGCAGAACTGCTACGACGGCCAGAGCGCCTATTGCCCGCTGATCAAGCGCGGTCCCACCGGGCAACTGGTCAGCGTCACCGTGCCGTTCGCGATCAACAGCGGCAAGGTCGACATCCGCGGCGACGACGTCGGCATCAAGTACGCCTTGCCGGAGACGGCGTGGGGTCGCTTCCGTGCGGGCGTCGATGCCACCTACCTGTCCAGCTACAAATTCAGCGGCGATCCGCACAACTATGTGGGCGAACAATCCAGCTACGGCAACATGCCGCGCTGGCGCGCCAACTTCACCCTCGACTGGGACAACGGCCCCTGGCACGCGAGCTGGAACACGCGGCTGATCGGGCGCACCACCGTCGGCAGCGCCTACGAGGACTTCTGCGTCAACACCGCCGCCGACGGCAGTTGCGTGTACTTCCCGGTCGGCACGGTGACCTACCACGACGCCAGCGTGAGCCGGAAGTTCGAGAGCCTGCATACCACCCTGGCGCTGGGCGTGAACAACCTCGGCAATCGCACGCCGCCGCGCTACTACGGCTATGCCAGTGCGGCGAACACCGATGCGTTCACCTACGACACGCTGGGGCGTTACTTCTGGGCGCGGATCAGGACCGAGTTTTGAGTCGCACGTCTGCACCCGGTGGCGCCGCATCGCGCGTGCGGCGCGGCGCCATCGCGCTCCTGGTTGGACTGTCGTTCGCTGCGAGTGCGGTGGCGGCGTCAGCCGCCGTCGGCGACCTCGACCGCGACGGCGAAGGCCTGCAGCCCAGCAATGCCGCGATCGGCATGCCGCACTTCAAGGGTGATGCGCATCCCTTGCCGGATAGCGGCGTGGCGTTCGCGCCGGGCCGGGGGCAGGGCCAGTTGCAGCGCGTGTTCGCCGCCGACCTGGCGGCGGGCGCCGGCCGCGCGCCCGGCCGCGATTTCTGGATCGACCGCCTG
>NZ_AQOJ01000230.1:0-31073 GCF_000364685.1 Xanthomonas sp. SHU 166 | reverse complement strand
AGGGTACCGGCGGCGGCTTCGGCGACAGCAACAACTGGCTGTTCACCCGCGGCCGCGCCGCCTACCTGTACACGCACAAGCCGGAGGAGCCTGGCTTCGTCGGCGACGTGGCCTACGTGCACAAGACCGGCCACGACGCGCTGTTCCGCCTGCAACTGGAGCGCGACGGCGTGCCGATCGCGCTGGTCGAGGACAGCACGCAGCGACGGCAGACGCCGAGCTATTTCAGCAGCGCGTATGCCGGAGGCGGCGTGCGCCTGCAACTGGTCAAGTTCATCAGCGAGCAGAACGTGGCGGTGGCCGAGCTCACCGTGTCCAGCACCGACGGCGCGGCGCATGCGCTGACCGTGCGCGCGGTCTCGCCGATGGCCACGCATCCCGACGGTGCCGAGTTGACCGGCGCCTTCGTCACCCACAACGCCATCACCACGCTGTTCCCGCGGCTCTCCGGCGACGGCTTCGCGGTCGATGGCGCAAGCATCGCGCGGCCACTGGCGGTGCTGGCGCACGGTGCCGCGCCGACGCTGAAGGTACAGTTGGGGCTGATCGCGCGCGAAGTGCCGGCCGCACAGCAGGAATACCGGCGCATCGCCGCGCAGTCGCCGCAGCAGGCCTACCGCGAGCATGTCGTCGCCTACAACCGCTGGTGGGCCGACAACCTGCCGTACCTGGACACGCCCGAGGACAATCTCGACAAGACCCTGTTCTACCGCTGGTGGTTGTTGCGCTTCAATTTCCTGGACGCGGCGGTGCCCGGCAACGACTACCAGTTCCCGGTGGCGATCGAAGGCGTGCTCGGCTACGACAACGCCATCGTGCTCACCACCGGCATGTTCATCGACGACCTCAAGTACCTGCGCGATCCGCTCTACGCCTACGGCTCCTGGCTCGGCGCCGGCGAGACCGCCGGCGGCGGCAAGTACGTGGACAATCCCGGCGCGCCGGAGAACTGGTCCAACTCCTACGCCCAGTACCTCAGCGCTGCCGCCTGGCGCGCCTACCAGGTGCACGGCGGGCCGCCGGCGATCGCCGGGCAACTGGCGCGCTACGCCAGCGACGACGTGGACGCGCTGCTGCGCGCCTACGACCGCAACGGCAACGGCCTGATCGAATACGACTGGGCGGCGATGACCGGCAACGACGCCGACGCGGTGTCCTTCGACTGGGCCAAACACCATGGCGCAGCGCGCATGGACCGCAGCGAGAGCGCGTACGTGTACGCCAATGCGCTGGCTGCCGCGCAGGCCGCGCAGTTGGCCGGCGACGCCGCCACCGCGGTGCGCATGCAGGCGCTGGCGGCGAAGATCCGCCGCGCCGTGCTGGAGGTGCTGTGGCAGGACCATAGCGCGCAGGCTGACGGCATGGGCCTGCACGGCGACCTGCTCAAGCAGCGCCAGGCCGATGAGCCGCGCCTGCCGGTGGACTGGAAGGAAACCAACAACTATTACCCCTTCAGCGTCGGCCTGATGCCCAGGCACGGCGATGCCGACGATGACCCCAAGTACGTGCGCGCGCTGCGCCTGTTCGCCGATGCGCGACAGTTCCCGCTGTTTCCGTTCTACACCGCCAACCAGGCCGACGCGCAGGCGCGCGGCGCCGGCGGCAGCAACAACTTTTCGGTGATCAATTCCACCGTGGCGTTCCGCCTGCTCGGCAGCGTGTTGCGTGATTACCCCAGTCCGTACCTGGACGCGTCCAGCTACCGTAAGCTGCTGTACTGGAACGCGTGGGCACACTACATCGACGGCGACAACCGCTACCCGGACCAGAACGAGTTCTGGGCGCAGGGCAGCGCCGCCGATGGCGGCCGCATCGGCTATCGCTCGTGGATCCACCATACCCAGCTCGGCGCCACCAACTTCACCGTGATCGAGGATGCGATGGGCCTGCGCCCGCGCAGCGACGCCCTGATCGAGCTGTATCCCATCGACATCGGCTGGGACCATTTCGCCGCCGACCGCCTGCGCTACCGCGATCGCGACCTGAGCATCGTCTGGGATCGCGACGGCCGCCGCTACGGCGGAGCCGCGCCGAAGGGCTATTCGCTGTACCTGGATGGCCACCTGGCCTTCACCGTCGATCGTCTGGCGCACGTGCTGTACGACCCGGCCAGCGGTCACGTGCAGGCCTTGCCGGATGTGGTCAATGCCGGTGCCGCGCAGATGCAGGTGCTGGCCGCGCATCGGCTGGCATTGCAGGCGCCGCAGCAGGTGCGGTTTCCCGGCACGGCGCGAATCGGTGCGGTCCTCGCCGACGCGGGGCTCGACATCGCGTTGCCGCCCGGCGCGCGCAATCTGGCGCAGGGCGCGGCAGTCAGCGCCAGCTATGCGGCCGACGGGTTTCCGGCCACGGCCGCGGTCGACGGCAGCACCGCCAACGAACCGTTCTGGGGCACCGCCGGTTCGAGCAGCAGCAGCGACTGGCTGGAACTGGATCTGCAGCGCCCGCAGACCCTGGACGACGTACGCGTGTATTTCTATCGCAGTTCGTCGCCGCCCGGCGAACAGCACGGCTTCCCGTCGGGCACGCGCGCCGGCTACGCGCCGCCGTGGCTGTACGTGCTGCAGTACTTCGACGCCGGCGTGTGGAAGACCGTGCCGGGCCAGGTGCGTGACGCACCGATCGCGCAGGGCAACCGCAACTGCATCCGTTTCCCGCCGCTGCGCGCGCAGCGCTGGCGCGTGCAGGTCACCCATGCCAGCCCGCTGCGCACCGGGATCAAGGAGATCCAGGCCTATGCCAGCGGCGCCGCGGCGCCGGCGGTGCACGGCAACCAGGCGCCGCAGGTCGAGGCCTGGCAGGAAGACGGCAGTGCGGCGGGCGGCGTGATGCGCCTGGTCGGCCGGGTCGGCGACGACGCGTTGCCGAACGGCACGCTGACGCTGCACTGGCGCATGCTGCAGGCACCGCCCGGCGGTGCGGCGTTGTTCGAGCAGCCGCAGGCGGCCACCACACAGGTGCGCTTCACTGTGCCCGGCGCCTACACCCTGCAGTTGCAGGCCGACGACGGCGCATTGCAAGGGCACGCCGAGGTCGTGGTGACCGCGGCGGCGGCTCCGGCCGGGCAGACGCTGCAGGTACAGGGCGAGGCTACGCCGAGCGCGCAGTTCACCGCCGGCCATCACCGCCTGCAGGCGCTCAACGATGGGCTGCTGCCGGCGCCGGACCAGATGCCGGCCGCCGACCGCCGCTGGGGCAGTTGGGGACGCGCGCAGCCGGCCTCGGTGTGGGTGCAGTACGAGTGGCCGCAACCGCAACGGCTGAGTGCCACGGCGCTGTATTTCTGGGACGACCAACCGCAGGGCGGGGTGGCGTTGCCGTGCGCGTGGACGTTGCAATACCGAGACGGCACGCAGTGGCGCGACATCGCCGTGCACGGCGGTTATCCGGTGCACGGCGATGGCGCGCCGAGCCGGGTGACGTTCGCGCCGGTGGTCACCACGGCCTTGCGCGCGGTGCTGCAGACCGCGGCGCAGGGCGAGGGCCACTACGCGGTCGGTCTGGACGAATGGCAGGTGTTCGCCGAGCGCGCGGTGGCGACCGAAGCGGTGGACGTGCGCATCGCGCCCGGTCAGGCGCCGACGCTGCCGGCGCGCATCGCCGGCTACTTCGCCGACGGCAGTTGGGCCTGGCTGGGCGTGCGCTGGTCGCAGGTCGATGCGGCGGCGCTGGCCGGTGAGGGCCGCGTGCAGGTGCAGGGCCTGGCCGACGGCGGCGTGCCGGCGACGGCCAGCATCTGGGTCCGCGCGACCGCGCCGGGCCAGCTCACCACGGTGCAGGTGCCGCCGCCGCTGCATGTGCCTGCCGGGCAGACGCCGGTGCTGCCGGAACTGGTCTCCGTGCAGTACAACGACGGCTCGCGCGAGCGTGTGCCGGTGCAGTGGTCGCCGTTGGCGCCGGCCGCCTATGCCAAGCCCGGCCGCCTGAGCGTGGTCGGACAGGCGCAGGGCTGCGATGGCACCGGGACGCTGCCGGTGCGGCTGGAGCTGGTGATCGAGGCGGAGACGACGCCATGAACCGCCATCCCGTGCGCCGTGCCGTCGCCTGCCTGCTGGTGGCCTGCGCTGCCTGCATCGGCGTTGCCGCGGCCATCGCCGCGACACCGGCGGTGCCGTGGTCGCGGCAGGTACATGCGCCGGGCAATCCGATCCTGGCCGACGGACGTGCCTATTCGGCCGACCCCGCGCCGCTGGTCGCCGACGGCAAGCTCTACATCATCGCCGGCCGCGACGAGGCGGCACCCGAGGTCAACGACTTCGCGATCGACCGCTGGCAACTGCTGGTCACCGACGATGTCGGCCGCGGCGACTGGACCCATTACCCGACGTTGCTGCGCCCGCAGCAGGTATTCGCCTGGGCGGCGCCCGGCCACGCCTACGCTGCGCAGATCGTGCAGGGCCCGGATAAACGCTATTACCTGTATGCGCCGGTGCAGGAAGCACACTCGCGTAATGCAGATCCGTTCGCGATCGGCGTGGCGGTGGCCGACAGCCCGCTGGGGCCGTGGCGCGACGCGCATCCGCAGGGACCGATCCTGTCGCAGTCGCTGCCGGTGCCCAACGCGATCCAGAACATCGACCCGACCGTCCTGGTCGACGACGATGGCCGCGTGTATCTGTACTGGGGCACCTTCGGCAAGCTGTTCGGCATCGAACTGGAACGCGACATGGTCACGCCGAAGGGGCAGGCGGTGGCGGTGACCACGCTGGACGGCTACTTCGAGGCGCCGTGGCTGTTCAAGCGCAACGGCACCTACTACATGGCCTACGCCGACAACCATGCCGGGCCGGAGTCGGAGTGCACGCCGACGCTGTACCACGCGTGCATCGCCTACGGCAGCGCGCCGTCGCCGTTGGGGCCATGGACCTATCGCGGCGTGATCCTGCCGCCGGTGTCCTCGACCACCTCGCATCCGGGCATCGTGCAATTCAAGGGCCAGTGGTACCTGGTCTACCACACCGCCGACGCCAAGGGCGGCGGGCATTTCCGCCGCAGCGTGGCGATCGACCGGCTGCAGTGGGACGACACCCGGCAGCCGGCGCGGATCCTGCCGGTGGTGCCCACGCAGCGGCCACAGCCGCCGTTGCCGCCGCAGCGCAACCTCGCTCGTTATGCGCAGGCCAGCGCGTCCAACGGCCCGGACATCCCGCACCAGTACTGGATCGCCGCGCTCAACGACGGCCGGGTCAAGCGCAATCCGTTGCCGCCGCAGCTATGGGGCAGTTGGACGCCGCACAACCGACCGCAGCAATGGCTGCAATACAGTTGGGCGCAACCGGTGACGCTGCAGGGCAGTCGCATCCTGTTCTGGGCCGATCATCCGCCGGGCGCGGACAGCGGCGTGGCGCCGCCGGCGCGCTGGCGGAGAGTACGCGCGCACCCGTCGCCGGCCGCTGGCAGACGCTGCGCTTCGCGCCAGTGACCACGCGCTGCGTGCGCGCCGTGCTGGACGCCGCCGGCAGCGGCGAGCGCTACGCCGCACTGGCGGTGCAGGAGTGGGAGATGTTGGCGCCGCAGGCGCAGCGCTTGCCGCAGGCGAGCGCGGCGGATGTGCAGCGCTGCGACATGCCTTGAAGTGAGGCGTGCATGCCGATCGAACCGACCTCGCCGACCTTCGCAGGCGCTTCGGTTGCAGCACCTGACGCTGATGTCGGCGGCAGGTGCCGGCCGCATCATGTTCCTGCCGTGACGTTGGTTTGATTTTCGGACTCTGTGCGGAATTATCCCGATTCCATGAGGATAAACGTCGGGTGCATGGCGTTTTGGTGGATTAGTCTGGCGACGCATTGCCGATACGCGAGTGGCTGCCGTGCGGCGTGTTCCTGGCGTTTCGCCGGAGGCGAACCTGGATCCTCATGCCGTCGTGGTGGCGGCGGATGCCTCAATCACTGCAGGCTGGTGCGGCGGAACGCGCGTCGATCGTCCTATTCATCCAATGTCGTCGGACAAGAGGAGTGTAGAGCCGTGAAACTTGCTGCTTCTCGATACGTGCGTCTGGTCTCCACGATGTGCCTGTCGGCCGTTCTGGCACTGGCTGCGCAACATGCACACGCGGCGGCCTGCACCGCCGGTCAATGGATCGCCAATCCCGGCGATACCGACATGCCGGCCGTTCGCTACGAAACGCAACACTTCGCGTTCCGCTGGAAGGACGGGCAAACCGTGTCGCAGGACGACGTCGCCTCGGCAGCCAAGGAACTGGAACTGATCTGGTCTGCCTACATGGAGCGCGTCGGGTTTCCCGAGCCTTACTGCAACACCCAAACGAAGTACAAGGTCAGCGTCTACCTGGACCACAGCTTCGGCCTGAACGGCGGTACCTCCGCCAGTGGCGGCATGGGCATGTGGATCAATCCGGACCAATTGGGGTATCACTGGGGCCTGGCGCATGAATTGACCCATGGCTTGCAGGGCAGCACCGGCGGCTTGCGCGACTCGCCGTACGTCGGCTGGATCTGGGAATCGCATGCCAACTGGATGGCGCATCAGTATTTCCACGACGACGTGCAGTGCTCGGAGATGTTGGTGAACTACCCGCATCTCTATCTTGGCTCGACCCGCGATCGCTACTGCAACTGGCAGTTCATGGAGTACCTCAAGGATCGCTTCGGTTACGCGATCATCAACGATCTGTGGGCCAAGGCGCCCAAGCCCGGCGATTCGCGCCAGGCCGATGCCGATCCGTTCTCGATCATTCGCGACAACATGGGCTGGAGCCAGTCGCAGCTCAACGACGTGTTCGGCGACTGGGCCATGCACAACGTGCAGTGGGACTACACCGACCCGGACGGTCGCGACCATGGCGTCGTGATGCGCCAGCAATACGGCAGCAATACCGCGTTCGATCCGGAAAACCTGGCCGATGAGACCAATCGCGATCGCGCACTGCGCCTGACCCAGTTGGATCCGGTGCAGGGCCAGGCCGGCGGCTACCAGGTGCCGTTCGACTGGGCACCGCAGCGGTGGGGCTACAACCTGGTCCGGCTGATTCCCGCGGCGGGTGCGAATGCGGTCGTGGTGAAGTTCCATGGCAATGTGCAGCAGCAGTCGGCGGTCGATACGTTGCCCAGCCTGGTCAACGATCCCGAGACGATCGGTACGCCGGACTCGGATTGGCGCTGGGGCCTGGTCGCAATCGATGCGAGCGGCAAGCCGCGCTACAGCGCGCTGCAGCGAGGCGCCGATGCCGCGCTGTCGTTCCAGGTGCGCAGCGATGACAGCGACCTGTATCTGGTGGTGTTGGGGACACCGAGCAAGATGCAGAAGATCAAGTGGGATCAGTCCTACTACTCGGTCTACCGCTACCCGTGGAGCATCACGCTGGAGAACGTCTATCCGTCGGGCCAGCAGCCCGGGGCGCCGACGCCGACGCGCGTCGGCAGCCGCCATCCCAACGGCGGTGGCTGGGTCGCGCAGAACGCATATGTCGCGTCGACGGCCTATGTCGGCCCGCATGCGCGGGTGCTGGGGGGCAAGGTGCTGGGCGATGCGCGCATCGAGGATCATGCGACGATCCTGGGCGGGCAGGTGCAGGACGGCGCCGTGGTCGGCGGGTTGAGCCTGCTGCAGGATGGCGTGACGGTGAAGGATCGTGCCCAGCTGCATACGGTGTTCAAGCCGGCAGGCGCGTTCGGTGGGTTCACGCTGTCCGGCGCCGCGCAGTTGCGTGGCGACGTCGAGCAGCGCGGCGCGTCGGCCAGCAAGGGCGTGTTCTACGGTTACGTCGATGCGGATACGGTGACCAACCCCGATTATGGCGCCGACCTGACCGACGCGGTGCCGGAGGTCACGGCGAAGCCGCAATGATCGACCGGCAATGACTGCCAGGCGGTGTCGTGGCGGATGCACGGTGCATTCGCTGCGACACCTCCGCGGTGTCGCGATCCCGGCATGACGCGACGCGTCGTGCGGGTGGCGCATGAGCCGCAGCGCATTGGCGTGTCGGCCGCGTTCGCCCACGCTGTCCGCAGGGCTTGGTCGCCGGCGGCAGGTCGTCGCGGCGATTCGGCCGAAATCCGCATCTGCACGCATCAGTGGGGACAAGACGCGCTGTCACCCGGATGACACAGTGACCATGGATCCGCCGGTCGTTGCCCTGCGGCGTCGGCGTCCCGACATCTCACACAGGAGCAGTCCATGCCTCGATGCGTTTCTTTCCCGCATGCCGCCTTGCACGCGGGAGGCCGGCGATGAGCGGGCAGGGCATGCATCGGCATGGCGCCGCCTGCGCGCACGCATCTTCCGACGCGGCTGGGACTGCGCTGGATCCCTCGCGACGCCGCTTCCTGCAATGGAGCGCACTGGCGGTGGCCGCCGGGCTGCTGCGCTTCCCACTGGACGCCGCCGCGTCCACCCCGGGCCGGGTGCAGGCGCTGCCCTTGCAGCAGGTCACGCTGAAACCCTCGCTGTTCCTGGACTCGTTGCAGACCAACCGCCGCTACCTGCTGGAACTGGAGCCGGACCGCCTGCTGCACAACTTCCTGCAGTACGCCGGCCTGCCGCCGAAGGGCGCGGTGTACGGCGGCTGGGAGGGCGACACCATCGCCGGCCACACGCTGGGCCACTACCTCAGCGCACTGGCGAAGATGCACGCGCAGACCCGCGATCCCGCACTGCGCGAGCGCATCGACTACATCGTCGCCGAACTGGCGCGCGCGCAGGCCAAGGACGCGGACGGCTACGTCGGCGGGCTCACCCGCAAGAACGACAACGGCGCCATCGACAGCGGCAAAGTGGTGTTCGAGGAAGTGCGACGCGGCGTCATCAAGGGCAGCAAGTTCAATCTCAACGGTAGCTGGTCGCCGCTGTACACGGTGCACAAACTGTTCGCCGGCTTGCTCGACACGCAAGAACTGGCCGGCAACGCACAAGCGCTGCAGGTGCTGTTGCCGCTGGCCGGCTATCTCGCCGGTGTGTTCGACGCGCTCGACCACGCGCAGATGCAGACCCTGCTGGATACCGAGTTCGGCGGCCTCAACGAGTCCTACATCGAACTGGGCGCGCGCACCGGCGATGCGCGCTGGATCGCCATCGGCAAGCGCCTGCGCCACGAGAAGGTGATCGACCCGGCCGCGGCCGGGCGCGACGAACTGCCGCACATCCATGCCAACACCCAGGTGCCCAAGTTCATCGGCGAGGCCCGCCAGTTCGAAGTCGCCGGCGATGCCGATGCGGCCGCGGCGGCGCGCTTCTTCTGGGAGACGGTGACCGCGCACTACAGCTACGTGATCGGCGGCAATGCCGACCGCGAGTATTTCCAGGAGCCGGACACCATCGCCGCGTTCCTGACCGAGCAGACCTGCGAGCATTGCAACAGCTACAACATGCTCAAGCTGACCCGGCACCTGTACCAGTGGACGCCGCAGGCACGCTACTTCGACTACTACGAACGCACGCTGCACAACCACACCATGGCCGCGCAGCATCCGGCCACCGGCATGTTCACCTACATGACGCCGATGATCAGCGGCGGCGAGCGCGGCTTCTCCGACAAGTTCGATTCGTTCTGGTGCTGCGTCGGCAGCGGCATGGAAGCGCATGCGCAGTTCGGCGATGCGATCTACTGGCAGGATGCCACCTCGCTGTACGTGAATCTCTATATCCCCTCGCGGCTGGACTGGAGCGAGCGCGACCTGTCGCTGGAACTGGATAGTGGCGTGCCCGACAACGGCAAGGTGCGCCTGCAGGTGCTGCGTGCCGGCGCACGCGCGCCGCGGCGGCTGCTGTTGCGGGTGCCGGCCTGGTGCGAGGGCCGCTACACACTGCGCGTGAACGGCAAGCCCGCGCGTGCGGCATTGGCCGATGGCTATCTGGCGCTGGAGCGCGACTGGCGCGCCGGCGACGTGATCGACCTGGACCTGGCCACGCCGCTGCGGCTGGAGCACGCCGCCGGCGATGCGGACACGGTGGTGGTGATGCGCGGTCCGCTGGCGCTGGCCGCCGATCTGGGGCCGGTGAGTACGCCGTACGACGCGCCGGACCCGGCGCTGGTGGCCACGGCCGATCCGCTGCGCGGCTTCGTCGAGTTGCCGCAGCCCGGCCATTTCCTGGCCAGCAGCACGCAACCGACGGGCCTGACCTTCGTCCCGTTCTACGCACAGTACGAGCGCCGCAGCGCGCTGTATTTCAAGCGTATGGATCCTGCGCAGTGGGCGCAGGAAGCGCAGCGGCGGGCGCGGCGCCAGGCCGAGCAGGACAAGCTGCGTGCGATCGCGGTGGACATGATCCAGTTCGGCGACGAGGCCTCCGAGCAGGCCCACCAGTTGCGCAGCGATACCTCCTTCGGTGGCGCCTACCGTCGGCAGCAGTGCCGCGACGTGCGCGGCAAGGGCTTCGTCGAGTTCCGCATGCGCGGCAGCGCGCAGCCGCTGGCGCTGCGGCTGCGCTTCTGGGGCAGCGACAAGGGCCGTTTCAACATCCTGATCAATGGCAAGCTGGCCGTGGAAGTGGCGGTGGAGCGCGGCCAGGTGATCGATTTCGTCGACCGCGATTACCCGCTGCCGCCGGCGATCACCCGGGATGCGCAGCCGTTGATCGTACGCATCGAGCCGCAGCACGGCGACACCGCCGGCCCGCTGTTCGGTGGCTGGCTGATCCCGGCGTGACGCGGCATGGCGCGAATCGTTGCCATCGCCGCGCACGGTCGATTGCAGTGTGTGCCTGTCGTGGTCGTGTTCGCGCGACACCGCGCCATGCCGCGGCACGTTGCTACGTGCAGGCGTGGAGCCACACATGACCATGCATGATTCCGCATGCGAAACCGCGAATCGCGACAAGACGCGGCCATGCATCCACGGCACAGTGTGACCGCGTGATGAAAATCTGATCGCATCGTCGTACCGGCCGTGGCGCCGGCGTGCGCCACCGGAGCGCCGCCATCGTCGTCGGACGTCATTGCAGGAGCGGGGAGCCGCGCACGGCCGTGCGCGCAGGAGATCGGCCTCCCCGTTGTGCGCCAGGCCGTCGTGGTCCGGTGCAGGCAGGCCACCGCAGGCGCCGCGCAGGCGCCACCGTCCAGCAGGTCCGTCCGTCGGCACAGCGCCGGCATGGCAGCGTTCGGCCTGCGTTTCTGCACCGTTCCCGTCTCGCCATCGTCCAGGAGTTCGCCCATGTCGTTTTCGCAACCACGCCCTTCCTTCCGCCATGCCGCGACGCCGCTGGCGCTGGCGGTCGCCACCGCCTTGTCGCTGGGCAGCGGGGCGGCGCAGGCGCAGGAGGCGAGCGCCGACAGCGCCACCCAGACCCTGGACAGCATCGTGGTCACCGGCTCGCGCCTGCGCCGCGTCGATACCGAGACCGCCAACCCGGTGGTGACCATCAGCCGCGCGCAGATCGAAGCCACCGGCAAGGCCACGCTCGGCGACCTGGTGCAGGAACTGCCGTCGATCGCCGGCAACGCCACCAATCCCAACACCAACAACGGCGGCGGCACCGGCGCGTCGGTGATCTCGCTGCGCGGCCTCGGCGACAAGCGCACCCTGGTCCTGGTCAACGGCACGCGCCTGGCCAGCAACGACGTCAACGCGATCCCGGCGACCATGATCGAGCGGGTGGAAGTGCTCAGCGACGGCGCCTCGGCGGTGTACGGCTCGGACGCGATCGGCGGCGTGGTCAACTTCATCCTGCGCAAGGGCTTCGACGGCATCGAGGCCAGCGCCGACTTCGGCACCAGTTCGCGCAGCGACGGCAACCGCCGCAATTTCTCGCTGACCGCCGGCAAGACCGGTGAGCGCGGCAGCATCGTCGCCGGCCTGTCTTATCACGACATCGATCCGGTCTCGGCCGGCGCGCGCGCGTATTCCAAGGACGCGCTGTCGCTGATCGACGGGGTCGGGGTGAAGCAGGGCTCCTCGGCCACGCCGACCGGCAGCATCAGCTTCAACGACGGCTCGGCCGCGGCCAAGGCGCTGGCGGCCAGCAACGGCTGTTCGCGGGTCACCTTCAACGGCGGCAGCAGCAGCCCCACCAACGCCAGCCAGTACCACTGCTACGTCGCCTCCACCGATTCCTACAACTACCAGCCGTACAACCTGCTGCAGACCCCACAGGAACGCACCAACGCCTTCGTGCTCGGCAGCTATCGCTTCAACGATCACCTGGAAGGCTACGTCAACACCTATTTCAGCAAGACCACCTCGTCCTCGATCATCGCGCCGATCCCGATCTTCGCCAACGGCGACAACTTCCTGGTCTCCTCCGCCAGCTACTACAACCCGTTCGGGGTCAACTTCGGCACCGACCGCAGCACCGGCACCTCGTACAACAACTTCAACACCCGCGCCACGGTGCTGGGCAACCGGCGCTACGAGTACAACACCTACAATTTCCAGATCAATCCCGGCCTGCGCGGCAGCTTCGGCGACAGTTCCTGGCAGTGGGACGCCAGCCTCAACTACGGCAAGGTCAAGCAGAAGTCGATCAACTACGGCTTCCTCGACTACGCCGGCTTCAATGCCGCGTTGGGGCCGTCGTTCCTCGCCGCCGACGGCACGGTCAAGTGCGGCAGCGCCGGCGCGCCGATCGCCGGCTGCACCCCGATCGACGTGTTCAACCTCAACGCCGCCAGCAACAAGGCGGCGCTGGAAGCGCTGGTGGTCAACCCGATCGTCACCAACGTCTACACCGTCAAGCAGTTCGAGGCCAACGCCAACGGCGAACTGTTCGTGCTGCCGGCCGGTACCGCGAGCCTGGCCGTGGGTGTCTCCTATCGCAAGGAAAGCACCAGTACCGCCGCCGATCCGCTGTGGACCGGCGACGAGAACGGCATGTGCGGCGTGCTCGAGTACTGCGCCTCGGTGCTCGGCGGCAGCTTCAGCGTCAAGGAAGCCTATGCCGAAGCGTTGTTCCCGCTGCTGGCCGGGCTACCCGGCGTGCACTCGCTCAACCTGACCGTGGGCAGCCGCTTCTCCGACTACGACACCGTCGGCAGCAAGACCAACAGCAAGATCTCGCTGGAGTACCGCCCGATCGAGAACCTGCTGCTGCGCGGGACCGCCTCGCAGGTGTTCCGCGCGCCCAACATCGGCGAGCTGTATGCCGGCGTGGCCGGCGACTCGCCGTCGGTCACCGACCCGTGCAATGGCTACACCGGCGGACATGCCGCGGCCTGCGCCAACGTGCCCACCGATGGCAGCTACCAGCAGGCCGACAACCAGGTCGGCGCCAAGGCCTCCGGCGCGGCGGTGGCGGGCTACCAGCTCAAGCCGGAGACCGGCATGTCCTACGACTTCGGCGTGGTCTACGACCCGGGCTGGGTCGAGGGCCTGTCGATGAGCGCGGACCTGTGGAAGATCAACCTCAAGGACACCATCACGCAGGTCTCGGCGCAGACCGTGCTCAACCAGTGCTATGCCAACGACGCCAGCGCTTTCTGCGCGCTGATCCACCGCAACGACAACGGCACCGTCAACTACATCGCTGAGCCCACCGTGAACCTCGGCAAGCTGTGGGCCAGCGGCGCGGACTTCAGTCTTACCTACCGCCTGCCGGACACCGCCTGGGGCAACTTCAGCGCCGGCCTCAACGGCACCTACGTGATCCGCTACGACATCAATCCCGACACCACCGACCCCAGCACCGTCACCATCCACAACGCCGGCAAGTACACCTACGCCTACGGCAACTTCCCGCGCTGGCGCGCGTTGGGCACGCTGAACTGGAACCTGGGCGACTGGAGCGCGTCGTGGCGCGTGCGCTACATCGGCCGCACCGAGATCGGCAGTGCCGATACCCGCCAGAGCCTGTCAGCCGACGCCGACCAGCCCGCCGTGGTCCGCGATATCGGCGCCTACGTCTACCACAGCGTGCAGGTGGGCTATCAGGTCAAGCCGTGGAAGACGCGTTTCGAAGTCGGCGTGGACAACCTGGCCGACCGGCAGCCGCCGCTGTACTACGCCAACAACGTCACCAACGCCAACACCGACGTGGCCACCTACGATCTGCTCGGCCGCTACTACTGGGCGCGGGCGACGGTGAAGTTCTGAGGCGGAGCCTGGTTGCGCAGGCGAGTAGGTGACAGTGCCGTGGCGGGTGGAGCCCGCCGCGGTATGTTCGGCCAGGCGCGATTCCACCTGCTAGTGAGATTCCACGTCGGCGGTAATGCCGTTCCTGCCCGCGGATCGTGCGGGCGGGGCGCTTGCTCACCCGCATCTGGCGCGCGCATGACACGAGCACACGATGCGCTGAAGCTCAATTGCAGAAGCGACTTCAGCCGCGACGCCTCACCAGTAATGCCGGTGGCGGCTGACGCCGCTTCTACGCGACAACGGCATGTCCCGCTGAGTCGCGTTGAAACGCGTTACCAATAGTCTTCTTCAGTCGAGCAAGGCCAGCAGATCCTGATGCAGGGCCTGCGGAATCCGCACGCCTTCGCTGCGGCTGCGTTCCCGCGCCTGGTAACGGCGTTGCGACGGCAAGCGTGCCCCGGTGGCCTCGTAGGCCGCAAAAAAGGCTTCCGCACGGGCCAAGTGTGCGGCGCGGTCGGCGCCAAGAAAGCGCGCCGGATCCAGTGCCAGAATCAGTTCGCCGTGGTAGGGCGAAGCGCCGGCGCCGGCGTCGTGCGCCAGTGATTCGGCGCTGGTGAGGTCGCCGATCAACGGCCCGGCGATCAGTTCGATCATCGCTGACAGCGCGGACCCCTTGTGCCCGCCGAAGGTCAGCATCGCACCGCCGTCGGCGACTGCGGCCGGATCGGTGGTCGGCGCGCCCGCCGCGTCCACACCCCAGCCTTCGGGAATCGGCTGGCCGGCGCGGCGACGCAGCTCGATCTCGCCGCGCGCCACCGCGCTGGTGGCGAAGTCGAACACGAACGGCGGCGCATCCGCGCGCGGCCAGCCGAACGCCAGCGGGTTGGTGCCCAGCAGCGGCGTGCGGCCGCCGGCCGGCGTCACCCAGGCATGGCTGGGATTGCAGATCAGCGCGACCAGCCCGGCATCGGTGATGCGCTCGACTTCCGGCCACAGCGCAGAGAAATGCACGCAATGATTGATCGCGAGCGCGGCCAAGCCATTGGCCCGGGTCTTCTCGATCAACAACGGCAGCCCACACTCGAACGCCAGCAGCGAGAATCCGCCGCGTGCATCGACCCGCACGATGCCGGGCGCATGGTCGTGCACGACAGGCTCGGCATCGCCCACCACCTTGCCGTTGCGCAGCGTCGCCACGCAGCCGAGCGTCCGGTACAACCCGTGCGAGGCGCAGCCGTCGCGTTCGCCAGCGACGATGGTGTGGGTGAGCGCCTGCACGTGCGCGGGGCTGAAGCCGGCGTGGGTCAGGATGCGTTCGACCAGGGTGGTGGCGTGGTCCAGGGACAGCGTGAGGGTGGGGTTGCTGTTCATTGAGGAGGGTGGCCAGGAAGTGACGCGGATTCTCGCCTGCGCGGCGCTTCGCGAAAAGCCTGGCAGCGGCAGGTCACCAGGCAGCTCTACCAGCGTGCCGGGCAGGTATCTTGCATGCCTGCACTACATCCGAGGTAGCGTCATGACTGATCCCTCGGGATTGCGCAAATGATCAGACTGATGACGTCCAACGTTTCAGCTAAGCGGGAGACCGCTCATCGGGCGCGTGGAATTTCCTTGACGGCCAGCCCTGAGCGCATTCGATAATTCAACAAGGTCAGCCGGTCCTGCAAGGGATGTTGGTTTGGCTTGGTAGTGTGGAGCCTTCAACGCATGCTGGTGCGCAATTGATAGTTGGTGATCAATGAAGACTAAGGTTGCAAGATTTTTCGTAATTCCGAGTTTTCTTGCTGGCGCTGCCATGGTTTTTATTGGCGAGCCCTACATTGCTAGGGTAGTCATTTCGGGTAGCCCCAGCGTTGCAAATTATTCGATTGGCAAGATCTACCAGTATAATCAGCATGGTCATGTGGTATTTTTGAGCTGGTTTGATCTTTTTTTGATGAATGCTGTGGCTGTTGTTGGCCTTTCTCTCCTCTTGATTTGCGGCATTTTGTTGAAATCGATAAATAGAGTTGATGTGCAGTTCAAGTAAATTTAAGGCAGGGAATTTTCTGTGTCTGTTTTTTGCTGCTAATGCTGGCATTATTTATTTCGATCGCTATCGCGTATCTTTGTTTGTGGTAGATAAACAGCTGGTCAGCGTGAAGAAGTGGTAGGCAGTGTCAAGTGGGGTAGGCAGTGGATGGTATGGCGGCACACAGTGTCGAGCTGCACGCCAGAGCGCCTTGTCCCATCGGTGCGCGCGTTTGCGGGCTGCGAAGGACATGGCTGTTATCACGCCGGCCGGTTCGAACTGGTGCCCACGCCATGTTCTGCCTTGAGCCAACAACCGTAACGCGGAACCGGAATCCTGCAAGGTTGTTGGGCTTCGGGTACTCGGAGGGCCGTGTAAAAAAACAAAGCCGGCGCATGCCGGCTTCGTTCTTTTCGCGACCACATGTCTCAGGCTTACACCGACAACTCCAACAACAGCTTGTTGAGCCGCCGCACATACGCTGCCGGGTCCTTCAGGCTGTCGCCAGCCGCCAACGCCGCCTGGTCGAACAGCACCTTTGCCAGGTCGCCGAAGCGCTCGCCATCGGCTTCTGCGTCCAGCTTCTCGATCAGCGGATGCGCCGGGTTGAACTCGAACACCGGCTTGCTCTCCGGCAGCTTCTGGCCGCTGGCTTCCAGGATCTGCCGCATCTGCAGGCCGAGGTCGCCCTGGCCGATGGCCAGGATCGCCGGGGAGTCGGTCAGGCGGTGCGAGACGCGGACTTCGGAGACGTCGTCCTTGAGCACGTTCTGGATGCGCTCGACCAGGCCCTGCTTGGCCTTGGCGGCTTCTTCCTTGGCCTGCTTCTCTTCTTCACTGTCGAGCTTGCCCAGGTCCAGGTCGCCGCGCGCCACGTCGACGAAGGACTTGCCGTCGAACTCGGTGAGGTAGCTCATCAGCCACTCGTCGATGCGGTCGGTGAGCAGCAGCACTTCGATGCCCTTCTTGCGGAACACCTCCAGGTGCGGGCTGTCCTTGATCTGCGCGTAGCTCTCGCCGGTCAGGTAGTACAGCTTGTCCTGGCCGTCCTGCATCCGCGCCACATAATCGGCCAGCGACACGTTCTGCGCGCCGTCGCTGCCGTGGGTGGAGGCGAAGCGCAGCAGGCCGGCGATCTTCTCGCGGTTGCCGAAGTCCTCGGCCGGGCCTTCCTTCAGCACCTGGCCGAAGTTCTTCCACACGCCCTGGTAGCGCTCGGCGTCGTCCTTGGCCAGCTTCTCCAGCATGTCCAGGGCGCGCTTGGTCAGCGCCGACTTCATCGAGTCGATCACCGGGCCGGACTGCAGGATTTCGCGTGAGACGTTCAGCGGCAGGTCGCTGGAATCGACGATGCCCTTGATGAAGCGCAGGTACAACGGCAGGAACTGCTCGGCCTGGTCCATGATGAAGACGCGCTGCACGTACAGCTTGAGCCCGCGCGAGGCGTCGCGCTGGTACAGGTCGAACGGGGCGCGGCCGGGCACGTAAAGCAGCGAGGTGTACTCCAGCTTGCCCTCGACCTTGTTGTGGCTCCACGCCACCGGGTTCTCGTGGTCGTGGGCGATGTGCTTGTACAGCTCCTGGTATTCCTCGTCCTTGATCTCGGTGCGCGGACGCGTCCACAGCGCGCTGGCGCGGTTGACGGTTTCCCATTCCGGAGCCTCGGGCTTGTCCTTGTCCTCGCCGTAGTGTTCCTTATGAAACTCGATCGGCAGGGCGATGTGGTCGGAATACTTGCGCACGATGCCGCGCAGCTTCCAGCCGTCGGCGAAGTCCTTCTCGTCGGCCTTCAGGTGCAGCACGATGCGGGTGCCGCGCTCGGCCTTCTCGATGGTGGCGACCTCGAACTCGCCTTCGCCGCGCGAGGACCAGTGCACGCCTTCGCTGGCCGGCAGGCCGGCGCGGCGGCTGTACACGTCGACCTGGTCGGCGACGATGAAGGCGCTGTAGAAGCCGACGCCGAACTGGCCGATCAGGTGCGAGTCCTTCTTCTGGTCGCCGGACAGGTGCTTGAGGAATTCGGAGGTGCCGGACTTGGCGATGGTGCCCAGGTGCGCCACGATCTCCTCGCGGCTCATGCCGATGCCGTTGTCGTCGATGGTGACGGTGCCGGCGTCCTTGTCGAAGCCGATGCGGATGCGCAGTTGCGCGTCGCCGTCCAGCAGCTCCGGCTTGACCAGTGCCTCGAAGCGCAGCTTGTCGGCGGCGTCGGAGGCGTTGGAGATCAGCTCGCGCAGGAAGATCTCCTTGTTGGAATACAGCGAATGGATCATCAGCTGCAGCAGCTGCTTGACCTCGGTCTGAAAGCCCAGGGTTTCTTTTTGGGTTTCCACGCTCATCGGTAGGTGCTCCATGAAGGATGGGCGGCCGCGCGGAGGAGGGCACGGCTCTGCCGGCCGACATGGTGGCGGCCGCGGCCGGCTTCAAGCGCTGGGCTGCGCATACGCGCGACACCGCGCTGGTCTATGATCCGGACCCCGTTTCCGCGCTACCCACTGCCCGCCGCCCATGCCGTTTCTGCGTTCCCCGTCCCGCCTGTCCCGGCCCCTGCGAGGCCGCCGATGAGCCGTCCCGGCGGCGGTCAGGTGCGGATCATCGGTGGGCGCTGGCGCAACACGCGGCTGCCGGTGCCGGACCTGGCCGGGCTGCGCCCGACCTCCGACCGGGTCCGCGAGACCCTGTTCAACTGGCTGCAGCCGGTGCTGCCCGGAGCGCGTGTATTGGACCTGTTCGCCGGCAGCGGCGCGCTGGGGCTGGAGGCGGTGTCGCGCGGCGCGGCCGCTGCGGTGCTGGTCGAACGCGATCCGGGCCAGGCGGCGCAGTTGCGCGCCACGGTCGCGCGGCTGCAGGCGCAGGACCAGGTGCAGGTGGTGCAGGGCGATGCGCTGCGCTGGCTGGCCGAGGCGCCGGCCGAGGCCCTGGCGGACATCGCCTTCGTCGACCCGCCGTTCGCCGCCGGGCTGTGGGACGCGGTGCTGCAACGCCTGCCGGCGCGGCTGGCCGCCGATGCCTGGCTGTACCTGGAGTCGCCGGTCGGGCAGGGACCGGCGCCGCCCGCGCCCTGGGCGCTGTACCGCGAGGGCGGCAGCCGCGAGGTGCGCGCTGCCCTGTACCGGCGCACCGCTGCTACACTTCCCGGCGACCTTCACGCGGTACCCGACGCATGACCGTGGCCCATAGCCGCATCGCCGTCTATCCCGGCACCTTCGATCCGATCACCAACGGCCATATCGATCTGGTCAACCGTGCCGCACCGCTGTTCGAGCAGGTGATCGTGGGCGTGGCGCAGAGCCCGTCCAAGGGGCCGACCCTGCCGCTGGACCTGCGCGTGTCGCTGGCCCGCGAGGCGCTGGCCGGGCACCGCAACGTGGAAGTGCTGGGCTTCGACACCCTGCTGGCGCATTTCGTGCGCTCGGTCGGCGGCGGCGTGCTGCTGCGCGGCCTGCGCGCGGTGTCGGATTTCGAATACGAGTTCCAGATGGCGAGCATGAACCGGCATCTGATCCCGGAGGTGGAGACGCTGTTCCTCACCCCGGCCGAGCAACACAGCTTCATTTCGTCCTCGTTGGTGCGCGAGATCGCGCGCCTGGGCGGGGACGTCTCCGGCTTCGTGCCGCCGTCGGTGGTGCAGGCGCTGGTCCAGGCCCGCCAGGCCGCCGCGCAGCGCTGAGCCGACCACCATTCACTGACGACACAGAGGGAGCCGTTCCATGAACACCACCGCACGCGCGTTGCTGATCGCTTCGCTGGCCCTGGGCTTCACCGCCTGCAAGAAGGAAGAGGCCGCCAAGCCGGCCGCCGACGCGCAGCCCGCGCTGACCGCCCCGGCCAAGGACGACGACGCCGGCTGGAAGAAGTACCTGCAGGAAGTGGCGATCCAGAACATGGGCAACGTCACCAACAGCCCGTTCCTGTACTACCTGCCGCCGGAGTCGGATCCGGAGTTCCAGGCCAAGTACGAGCGCCAGGTCGAAAGCGCCACCACCGCCATCGGCCGCGGCATCCAGCCGGGCAACATGCTGGCGTTCGGTTCCTCGGCGTCGGCCAAGATGGCCGACCTGATCGCCGCCGCGTTCGCCAAGGTCGAGGCGAACAGCATGAAGGGCGTGCGCGTGGTCTACATCGGCGCCCCGGCCGACAACGCCCGCGTCGAAGCCGTGGTCAAGCCGACCGGCGCCGACTACATCTTCGTCGAAGCCAAGTAAGCCCTGCGCGGGCCGGCGCGCCGATGCGCGCCGGTTCCGCCATCCCGCGCCGCCCGCAACGGGCGGTTGCGCTGCGCAGTTCTGCTGTGTGCCGTGCCACATCGCGGCAGTTGCCCAAGCCGCTCCGCGCGCTGCATTACAGCGTTCCGCGCCCCGGCGCCGCCTTCGCAGGGCCGTCCCGCCCCGATCCGGTAAACTGCCCGGGTCAGTGCCGAAGTGCGCCACATGTCCCTCAAGATCAACGAGCTCTGCGTCAACTGCGACGTCTGCGAGCCGGCCTGCCCGAACCAGGCCATCGCCATGGGCGAGACGATCTACGTGATCGACCCCGCCCGCTGTACCGAATGCGTCGGCCATTTCGACGAGCCGCAGTGCGTGGTGGTGTGCCCGGTGGAATGCATCGACCCGGACCCGGCCATCCCGGAGACCCACGCGCAGTTGCTGGCCAAGCTGCAGCGCCTGCAGCGCGACCACCCCGAGTTGTACTCACAGGAGCCCCCCGCCGCATGAGAAGCCTCGTCCGCCGTGTCCTGCTGCTCGCCCTGGTCCTGACGCCGTCGGCGTGGGCCGAGGCGCCGGTCGCCGAGGCGACCGCCACCGCCCCGGCCGCGCACCCGCCCGGCGCCGCGATCGCCAGCGGCCACCGCCTGGCCACCGAGGCCGGCCTGCAGATCCTGCGCGAGGGCGGCAATGCCTTCGACGCCGCGGTGGCGGTGTCCTCGACGCTGTCGGTGGTCGAACCGATCAGTTCCGGCCTCGGCGGTGGCGGCTTCTTCCTGCTGCACGACGCCAGGACCGGCAAGGACGTGATGCTGGATGCGCGCGAGACCGCGCCGGAATCGGCGACGCCGGCCGCGTTCCTGGACGCCAAGGGCGAGCTGGACCGCGATCGCTCGATCAACGGCCCGTGGTCGGCCGGCATCCCCGGGCTGCCGGCGGCGCTGGTGGAACTGGCGACCAAGCACGGCCGGCTGCCGCTGCGGCAGTCGCTGGCGCCGGCGATCCGCATCGCCCGCGATGGCTTCCCGGTCTACGCGCGCATGGCCGAGGGCTATCAGTCGCGGCGCAAGGTGATGGAGCGCTATCCCGGCACCCGCGAGGTCTACCTGCGCAACGGCCGGCCGATCGCGGTGGGCGACGTGTTCAAGCAGCCGGAACTGGCCAACACGCTGCAGCTGCTGGCCGACAAGGGCTTCGACGGCTTCTACCGCGGCGCCACCGCCAAGAAGTTGTTGGCCGGCGTGAAGCAGGCCGGCGGGCGCTGGACCGCCGAGGAACTGGCCGGCTACACGGTCAAGGAACGCACCCCGATCCGCTTCGACTACAAGGGCTGGACCATCACCACCGCGCCGCCGCCGTCCTCCGGCGGCATCGCCCTGGCCAGCATGCTGCAGATCCTGGAGGGCTACGACCTCAAGACCATGGACCCGGTGCACCGCGTGCACCTGACCGTGGAAGCGATGCGCCGGGCCTACCGCGACCGCACCTTCTTCCTGGGCGACCCGGATTTCACCCACGTGCCGCAGCGCATCCTGCTCAGCAAGGACTATGCGGTGGGCCTGCGCTCGACCATCAACCCGGACAAGGCCACGCCCAGCGACCTGCTGTCCGGCCAGCCGACCCCGCTGGAAGACGACGAGACCACGCATTTCTCGATCATCGACGGCGAAGGCAACCGCGTCGGCGCGACCCAGACGGTCAACCTGCTATACGGCTCCGGGCTGATCCCCAAGGGCACCGGCGTGCTGCTCAACAACGAGATGGACGATTTCGCGCTGCGTCCGGGCACGCCCAACGCGTTCGGGGTGATGGGCTACGCGGCCAACGCGCCCAAGCCGGGCAAGCGCCCGCTCAGCTCGATGTCGCCGACCTTCATGGAGAACGCGGACAAGGCGATCGTGCTCGGTACCCCGGGCGGCAGCCGCATCATCACCATGGTGCTGCTCGGCATCCTCGGCTACGACGACGGCCTCACGGCGCAGCAGGTCGCCGCGCTGCCGCGCTACCATCACCAGTGGCTGCCGGACGTGATCGAGGCCGAAACCGGCACTTTCGACGCGGCCACGGCCAAGGGCCTGGAAGCCATGGGGCACACGCTCAAGCTGCCTGGCGACACGGCCGAGGACGGCCACGGCTCCAGCCACGTCTGGGGCAACCTGCAGACCGTGGAATGGGACAAGCGCCGCAACGTGCTCAGCGGCGGCAGCGACCCGCGCAACGAAGTCGGCAGTGCCGAAGTGCTGCAGACCGCGCCGGCGCCCTGACGCCCGCGTTTGCGAATCCCCAATCCCCAATCCCGAATCCCCGCCCATGAAACTCTGGTCCATCCAAGGCAACTCGCAGAAACTCGACGGCGGCGCGATGTTCGGCAACGCGCCCAAGGCGATGTGGCAGCAGTGGGCCGCGCCCGACGACGGCAACCGCATCGCGCTGGCCTGCCGCGCGCTGCTGGCCAGCCCGCTGGCCGGCAAGACGGTGCTGTTCGAGACCGGGATCGGCGCGTTCTTCCCGCCGGCGCTGCGCGAGCGCTACGGCGTGCAGGAGGCGCGGCACGTGCTGCTGGATTCGCTGCAGGACGCCGGCTTCGCCCATACCGACATCGACGTGGTGGTGCTGAGCCATCTGCACTTCGATCATGCCGGCGGGCTGCTGGCCGCGTACCGCGAGGGCGCTGCGCCGGAACTGCTGTTTCCCAACGCGCAGTTCCTGGTCGGCGCGGCGCACTGGCAACGCGCGCTGCACCCGCATCCGCGCGACCGCGCCAGCTTCATCCCGGAACTGCCCGGCCTGCTCGAGGCCAGCGGCCGGCTGGAGCTGGTCGACGGCGAGTATTCGCGCGCGCTCGGCGAGGCGGTGCGGTTCCGCTTCAGCGACGGCCACACGCCGGGGCTGATGCTGGCCGAGATCGTCGGCCCCGGCCACGGCGAGGATGGCCAGGCGCACGGCGGGGTGGCGTTCTGCGCCGACCTGATCCCGGGCCGCTCGTGGGTGCACGTGCCGATCACCATGGGCTACGACCGCAACGCCGAACTGCTGATCGACGAGAAGCGCGCGTTCCTGGAGGACGCGCTGGCGCGCGACGTGCGCCTGTTCTTCACCCACGATCCGGACTGCGCGCTGGCGCAGCTGCAGCGCGATGCCAAGGGCCGCTTCGTCACCACGCACGAACTGCCGGCGCTGCAGGCGCGCGCACTGGCCGCCTGAGCGCGGCGTTGCGGCTTACCAGCGCAGCGCGGCCTGCGCCGGCACGCCGGCACCGGTGCCATCCAGCGCCACCGAAAACCCGATCGTGGTGATGCCGTCGCGGTGCTGCGCGAACACGCGCCCGCCATGCATGCTCGCCACCGCCTTGACGATGGCCAGCCCCAGGCCGTGGCTTTCGCGGCTGTTGGCGCGGGCGGCGTCGCCGCGGTAGAAGCGATCGAACAGGCGCTGCAGATGTTCCGGCGCCAGCGCCACGCTGGGGTTGGAGAAGGCGATCAGCGCCTCGCCGCCGCGCTGTGCGATCTCCACCACGATCGGCGCGTGACCGGCCGAGTGCTGGATGGCGTTGTGCAGCAGGTTGGACAGCGCGCGCCGCAGCAGCGACTTCTCGACCGGCACCACCACGTCGCCGCGCACCTCCACCTGCAGGCCGGCCTCGTCCAGCAGCACCTCGAAGAACTCCACGGTCTTGCCGACTTCCTCGGCCAGCGATGCGTCCTCGCACTGGCGCGCGCGCTGGCCCTGTTCGGCGCGGGCCAGGAACAGCATGTCGGCGACGATCGCGCGCAGCCGTTCCAGTTCCTCCAGGTTCGACTGCAGTACCTGGCGCAACTGTTGCGCGTCGCGGTGGCGGGTCAGCGCCACCTGGGTCTGGCCGATCAGGCTGGCCAGCGGCGTGCGCAGTTCGTGGGCGACGTCGGCATTGAAGCTTTCCTGCTGCGCATAGGCCGCATCGAGCCGGTCGAAGGCCGCGTTCAACGAGGCGCCCAGGTCTTCCAGTTCGCGCGGCAGCCGCGGCAGGTCCAGGCGCCGCCGGTCGTGCGGGCCGATGCGTTGGGCATCGGCCGACAGCCGCTGCACCGGGCGCAGGCCGAGCTTGGCGGTCCAGTAGCCCAGCGCGCCGACCAGCGCGGTGCCGGCCAGCGTGACCAGCGCCAGGGCGATGTCGAAGCGGCGCCGGGTGAGCGCGAACGGTGCGCTGTCCATCGCCGCGATCAACTGCACCGGCGGGCGTACCGGCGTGGCCGGCAGTGTTTGGCCGATGGCCTGCCAAGATAGCGGCTGCGCGTCGGCGATGCCCAGCGCCTGCGGATCGCCGATGCGCACCAGGCCGCTGCGGCCGCGCGTGGCCGCCGCCATCGCCTCGGCGCCGCGCCCGTAGCGGAACGCCGGGTCCTCGCTCCACAGCCAGAAGCGCAGGTCCGGCGCGCTGGAGACGCTGGCCAGGCGCGTGCGCGCATGTGCGGCCAGCTCCGGCGAGCGGCTGTTGATCAGCATGTACTGCACCGCGTCCATGCGCGAGCGCAGTTCCTCGCGCTGGTGGCGGCGCAGTTCGTGCTCCAGCACCTGGTGCAGCACCAGCCCGATCAGGGCGAAGCCGAGCAGCGCGGTGGCCGCGAACAGGCCGGCCAGGCGCAGCGCGATCGAGGGCCGCGCCGGCGCACTCACCCGCTCGCGTCCTCGCGTTCTTCCAGCACGTAGCCCATGCCGCGCACGGTGTGCAGCAGCGGGGCGTCGAACGGCACGTCGATCTTGGCGCGCAGGCGCTTGATCGCCACTTCCACCACGTTGGTGTTGCTGTCGAAGTTCATGTCCCAGACCATCTCGGCGATCGCGGTCTTGGACAGGATCTCGCCCTGGTGTCGGGCCAGGGCCGCCAGCAGCGCGAACTCCTTGGCGGTCAGGTCCAGCCGCTGCCGCCCGCGCATGGCCTTGCGGCTGATCATGTCGATCTGCAGCTCGCCCACGCGCAGCAGCGTGCTCTCCTGGGCGCGGCCGCGCCGCGCCAGCACCTGCAGCCGCGCCAGCAGTTCGATGAAGGAGAACGGTTTGATCAGGTAGTCGTCGGCGCCCTCGCGCAGGCCCTTGACCCGGTCCTCGACGCTGTCGCGCGCGGTCAGCATGATCACCGGCGTGCTCTTCACCGAACGCAGCGAGCGCAGGATGGCGAAGCCGTCCAGGCCCGGCAGCATCGCGTCGAGCACGATCACGTCGAAGTCGTAGTGCAGGGCCAGGTGCTGGCCGTCGATGCCGTCGTAGGCCACGTCGACCGAGCAGCCCTGTTCGCTCAGTCCCTGCTGCAGGTAGTCGGCGGTCTTGCGCTCGTCCTCGACGATCAGCACCTTCATGGCTGCAGCGCCTCCGGCGCGGCAGTGCGTGCGCGACGTGCCTGGCGCCGCTGCAGGTACCAGCCGTGCAGGCGGTCCAGGTACAGGTACACGATCGGCGTACTGAACAGGGTCAGCAGTTGCGACAGCAGCAGCCCGCCGACCATCGCATAGCCCAGCGGCCGCCGCAGTTCCGACCCGGCGCCGTGGCTGAGCATCAGCGGCAGGCCGCCGAGCAGTGCGCACAGGGTGGTCATCATGATCGGCCGGAAGCGCATCAGGCAGGCCTCGAAGATCGCATCGCGCGAGGACAGCCCGCGTTCGCGTTCGGCATGCAGGGCGAAGTCCACCATCATGATCCCGTTCTTCTTGACGATGCCGATCAGCAGGATGATGCCGATCATCGCAATCACGCTCAAGTCGTAGCCGCCGGCCATCAGGATCAGCAGCGCGCCGACGCCGGCCGAGGGCAGGGTGGAGAGGATTGTCAGCGGGTGGATGTAGCTCTCGTAGAGCAGGCCGAGCACGATGTAGACCGCGATCAACGCCGCCAGGATCAGGTACGGCTGGGTGCGCAGCGAGGCGCTGAACGCCTGCGCCGTGCCCTGGAAGCTGCCGCTGAGCGTGGCCGGCACCCGCAGCTGCGCCTGGGCCTGCTGGATCGCGTCCACCGCATCGCCCAGTGCCGCGCCCGGCGCCAGGTTGAAGGAGATGGTCACCGCCGGGAACTGGCCCTGGTGGCTCACCGACAGGTAGCCGGTCTTGCTGGTGTCGAGCGTGGCGAAGGTGGACAGCGGCACCTGCTTGCCGGTCAACGGCGAGGTCAGGTACAGCCGCTGGAACAGCGATGGATCGCCCTGCAGCGCCGGCGTCACTTCCAGCACCACGTGGTAGCTGTTGAGCTGGGTGAAGTACTGCGCGACCTGGCGCTGGCCGATGGCGTCGTTGATGGTCGCGTCGATCTGCTGCGGAGTGATGCCGAAGCTGGCCGCGCGCTGGCGGTCGATGGTCAGGCTGGCGATCGGCGCGGCGTTCTGCTGGTCGGAGGCCACGTCGGTCAGTTGCGGCAGCGCCCGGAACGCCTTCAGCAGCTTCGGCGCCCAGGTGTTGAGCTCGTCCAGGTTGGCGTCGGTCAGGGTGTACTGGTACTGGGTGCGGGCCAGGCGGCCGCCGACGTTGATGTCCTGCCCGGCCTGCATGAACAGGGTGACGCCCTGCACGTGCGCCAGGCGCTTGCGCAGCCGCGCGATCACCTGGTCGGCGCTGGCGGTGCGGCCCGCGTCCTTGGGTTTGAGCGCGATCGAGAAGGTGCCGGAGTTGAAGGTGCTGGCGCCGGTCTGCATGCCGAAGGACAGCACGTCCGGATCGCGGCGGATGATGTCGGCCAGTTGCAGCATGCGCGTGCGCATCGCCGCCGAGGACGAATCCTGCGCCGAATCGGCGGTGCCGGAGATGAAGCCGGTGTCCTGCTGCGGGAAGAAGCCCTTGGGCATCACCACGAACAGCGCCACGCTGGTGGCCACGGTCAGCAGGAAGCTGGCCAGGGTCAGCCGCGGGTGCCGCAGCACCGTCTCCAGGCCGCGCCGGTACGCCGCCAGCAGCGCGTCGAAGCCGCGCTCGAACGCGCGCGCCAGGCGCCCCTGCGCCTGCTCGGCGTGTGGCTTGAGCAGGCGCGCGCACAGCATCGGGGTCAGGGTCAGCGACACCAGCAGCGACACCAGGATGGTCAGGCTCACGGTCACCGCGAACTCGCGGAACAGGCGGCCGACGATGCCGCCCATCAGCAGCAGCGGGATGAACACCGCCACCAGCGACACCGAGATCGAGACCAGGGTGAAGCCGATCTCGGCCGCACCCTGCAGCGCCGCCTGCAACGGCGCCATGCCGTCCTCGATGTGCCGGTAGATGTTCTCCAGCATCACGATGGCGTCGTCCACCACGAAGCCGACCGCGATGGTCAGGCCCATCAGCGACAGGTTGTCCAGGCTGTAGCCGAGCACGTACATCAGCGCGGCGGTGCCGAGGATCGCCAGCGGCACGGTCAGGCTCGGGATCAGGGTGACCACCGCGCTGCGCAGGAACACGAAGATCACCGCCACCACCAGCACGATCGACAGCAGCAGGGTGAACTCCACGTCCCTGACCGAGGCGCGGATATTCTGCGTGCGGTCGGCGAGGATCTTGACGCTGACGCTGGGCGGGATCGACGCCATCAGCTTGGGCAGCGCGGCCTTGACCTGTTCCACCGTGTCGATGACGTTGGCGCCGGGCTGCTTGGTGATGGCGATCATGATCGCGCGGCCATCGACGATGCCGCTGTCGGCCGGCGCGGCGGCGCCGGCGAAGCCCCAGGCGGCGATCTTGGCGTTCTCCGGCCCGTCCACCGCGGTGCCGACGTCGCGCACGCGGATCGGCGCGCCGTTGCGCCAGGCCAGCACCGCGTCGTTCCAGGCCTGGCTCTGCAGCAACTGATCGTTGGTGGAGACAGTGAAGGCCTGGCGCGCGCCGTCGATCGAGCCGGTGGCCGCGTTCACCGTGGTGGTGGCGATCACCGAGCGGATGTCCTCCAGGCTCAGGCCAAGCGCCGCCAGCTTGGCCGGATCCACCTGCACGCGCACCGCCGGCTTCTGCGCACCGTACAGGTTGACCAGGCCGACCCCGGAGATGCGCGAGATCTGCTGCGCCAGCACGTTGTCGGCGTAGTCGTTGACCTGGGTCAGCGGCAACACCCGCGACTGCACCGCCAGGATCAGCGACGCCGATTCGGCCGGGTTGATCTTGCGGAAGCTCGGTGCGCTCGGCAGCCCGCTCGGCAACTGCCCGGACGCGGCGTTGATCGCGGTCTGTACATCGAGCGCGGCAGCGTCGATGTTGCGGTCCAGGTCGAACTGCAGCGTCACCTGGGTCGAGCCGAGCGCGCTGGTCGAGGTCATCTGGCTCAGGCCCGGGATCAGCGACAGCTGCCGCTCCAGTGGCTGCGCCACGTTCGATGCCATGGTCTGCGGGCTGGCGCCGGGCAGGCTGGCGGAAACCTGGATGGTGGGGAAATCGACCTGCGGCAACGGCGCCACCGGCAGCAGCGGCCAGGCCACCAGGCCCAGCAACAGCAGCGCCATGGCCAGCAGCGAGGTGCCGATCGGGCGTTTGATGAAGGCCGCCGAGACGCTCACGCGTGCGCTCCCGCCGCGGCCGGTTTGGCGTGCCTGGCCGGCTTGGCCTCCACCACCTTCGCCCCCGGATGCAGCCGGTACTGCCCATCCACCACCACGCGCTGGCCGGCCTGCACGCCCTGGCCGATCACGGTCTCGCCATTGGTCTCGTCCAGCACCTGCACCGGCTGGTCGCGCACGCTGCCGTCGCTGCCGACCACGTACACGAACTCGCCGTCCTGGCTGCGCTGCACGGCCGCGCTCGGCACCACCAGCGCGCCGCTGCGCATGCCCAGGGTGATGCGCGCGTCCACCGTCTGCCCCGGCCACAGCGTGTGCCCGGAATTGGGGAAGTGCGCCTTCATCGCGATGGTGCCGGTGCTGGTGTCGATCTGGTTGTTGAGCAGGGCCAGCGTGCCGTGCGCCAGCACCTGTCCGCTGCCGTGGTCGACCGCGTCCACGCCCACGCTGGCCGGTGCGGCCTGCAGTGCGCGGTTGATCTGCTGGAACGTGCTTTCCGGCAGGGTGAACTGCACCGCGATCGGGTCGATCTGGTTCAGCACCACCAGGCCGCCGGCATCGCTGGCGTGGACGATGTTGCCCGGATCCACCAGGCGCGCGCCGGCGCGGCCGTCGATCGGTGCGCGGATGGTGGTGAAGTCCAGTTGCACCCGCGCGTTGTCGATCGCCGCCGCATCGCTCTGCAGGGTGGCGCGCAGTTGCGTGACCAGCGCCTTCTGCGTGTCCAGGGTCTGGCGGGTGGTGGCGTTGTCCTGCAGCAGTTGCGTGTAGCGCTGCAGGTCGGCCTGCGCATTGCCCAGCTGCGCCTTGTCCTTGGCCAGTTGCGCGGTGGCCGCGGCCAGTTGCGCCTGGTCGATGCGCGGATCCAGCCGCGCCAGCACCTGCCCGGCCTTGACGGCCTGGCCTTCGCTGAAGCCCACGTCGATCAGTTGCCCATCGATGCGCGAGTGCACGGTCACCGAGGCGATCGGCAGCACCGTGCCGATCCCGGTCTGGCGGATCGGCACGTCCTTGCGCAGCACCGGCGCGCTGGTCACCGGCACCGGCGGCGTGGCCTTGGTCGGTGCATGGCGCGGGCGCAACCACACCGCCAGCAGCAGCGCGACCAGCACTGCGGCGGCGACGAATGGCCAGCGCCGCCGTGGCATGGCATGGCGCGGTGGCGGATCGGCAGGGCGGGTGGGCGAGGCGGTGGACATGGGCTACTCCGGGAGGACAGGAGCCGGCGTGGCGCCCGGCGAGGCGCCGCGCACGGCGGGGAGACGGGCGCTGTCCCAGTCACCGCCCAGCGCGACCAGCAGCGCGACCTGGGCGCCGAACTGGCGCGCTTGCACCTGCAGCAACGTGCGTTGCGCTTCCAGCGCGATGGCCTGGGCGGTGATCACGGCGCTGTACAGGGCCGTGCCGGCGCGGTACTGGTCCATCAGCACACGTTCGGCCTGCTGCGCGGCGTCGGCGGCGCTGCGTTGTTGCTGCTGTTCGCGCGCCAGTTCGCGCGTGGCGGCGAGCTGGTCCTCCACGCCCTGGAACGCGCTCAACACGGTCTGCCGGTAGGTCGCCGCGGCCGCGTCGAAGCTGGCTTGCGCCTGCGCGCGCTGCGCGTGGCGGGCGCCGCCGTCGAACAGCGTGCCTGCGAGCGCTGCGCCCACCGCCCAGACCCGGTTCGGCACGCTCAGCAGCGAGGCCAGCCCGGCGCCGTCGTAGCCGCCGCTGGCGCTCAGCGACAGGGTCGGGAACCAGGCCGCCACGGCGATGCCGATGCCGGCATTGGCCGCGGCCATGCGCCGCTCGGCGCCGGCGATGTCCGGGCGCCGCTGCAGCAGTATCGAGGGCAGCGCTTGCGGGGTTGGCGGCAGCGACGGCAACGGTGCGTCGCTGGCCGCCAGCGAGAATTCGGCTGGGGTGTGGCCGAGCAGCACCGCCAGCGCGTGGTCCAGTTGCCGGCGCGACAGCGCCAGATCGGTCGATGCGGCTTCGGTGCTGTGCAGGGTGGCCTCGGCCGCGGCCACATCGGCGTCGCTGGCAACGCCGGCGCGCACACGGGCCTGGGTCAGCCGCAGCGCGTCGCGATAGCCGGCCAGGGTGCGCTGGTACAGCGCCAGGGTCTGGTCGTCGAAGCGCAGCTGCAGGTAATCGGCGACCACCGCGGCCTGCAGCGACAGCCGCGCCTGCGCCAGATCGGCGGCGCTGGCCTGGGCGTTGTCGCCGGCCTGTTCGACGCTGCGCCGGACCTTGCCCCAGAAGTCAGGCTCCCAACTGGCGCTGAACCCCAGCGTATCGGCGTCGCGCAGCCCCGGCTTGGGGGTGACGCTGCGCTCGCGCGTGGCCGCGGCCTGCACGCCCAGCGTCGGCGCCTCGGCCGCCCGCGCGCTGCCGACCAGCGCCTGCGCCTGCCGATAGCGCGCCTCGGCCTG
>NZ_AQOJ01000229.1:0-6444 GCF_000364685.1 Xanthomonas sp. SHU 166 | reverse complement strand
TGGGCGCCAACAGCCACATCGCGGCGGTGGCGACCAACGCGGTGGCGATGGGCGAGGGCGCCAGCGTCAGCGCGGCTTCGGGTACCGCGCTCGGCCAGGGCGCCAGCGCCACCGCGCAGGGGGCGGTCGCCCTGGGGCAGGGTTCGGTGGCCGATCGCGCGCAGACGGTCTCCATCGGCAGCGCCGGCAACGAGCGCCAGCTCGCCAACGTCGCCGCCGGCACCCAGGCCACCGATGCGGTCAACAAGAGCCAGCTCGACAACGGCGTGGCTACGGCCAAGTCGTACACCGATGCACGCTTCGGCACCATGGCCGACAGCTTCGAGGTGCTGCGCGGCGACGTCGATGCGCGGTTGCGCGACCAGGACCGCCGCATCGACCGCCAGGGCGCGATGAGCGCGGCCATGCTCAACATGGCCACCAGCGCCGCCGGCATCCGCACCCAGAACCGGGTCGGTGCCGGCATCGGCTTCCAGAACGGCGAGTCGGCGCTGTCGGTGGGCTACCAGCGCGCCTTCAGCGACCGCGCCACGGTGACCATCGGCGGTGCCTTCAGCAGCGACGACAGCTCCATCGGCATCGGTGCCGGTTTCGGCTGGTGATCCATCGCGGACGGCGGCGCGTGCCGCCGTCCGCCACGCAATGGCCTGAGGGGGCAGACCACAGGACCTTGGCTGGGCCGGCCAACGGATTCGGTAGAGGGAGTTTTACGGCCGCAACTGTCGCCTGATCCACGAAACTTTGAAGAGGACGTCAACGTGATCGACAAGCAAAACCTTCGTATCAATGCCATCGCCGCCGCCATGCTGGCGATGTCGCTGGGAGCCTCGAGCGCGATCGCGGCCAGCGCCTCGGCGCCGCTGCCGGTCAAGGAACCGGGCAGGTCCGCGCCGGCCGATGCGGTGACCTCCAACCGCATCCTGGTGCGCTACAACGCCGGCACCGCCGCGGCCAGCGACCGCAGCGCCAAGCTGTCGACGGTGCAGTCGGCGGTGGGCCGTGCCAGCCTCGGCGGCAGCAACGGCATTTCGCGCGCGGCCGCGGCCAGCGTGCGCGCCGAGTATGTGCGGACCCTGGGCATCGGCGCGGACCTGATCCGCCTGACCGGCAAGCTGAGCAAGGCCGACCTGGACAAGGTGGTGGCGGAGATCGCCGCCGACCCGACGGTGAAGTACGCGCAGGTCGACGCCAAGCTGCGGCCGGTCGAGGTGCTGCGGGCCAAGACGCAGGTGCAGCCGCAGTTGGTGCCCAACGATCCGCTGTACGCGCAGTACCAGTGGCACTACAGCAACGCCACCGGCGGCATCAACCTGCCGGCCGCGTGGGACGTGTCCAAGGGCGACGGTGTCGTCGTCGCGGTGCTCGATACCGGCATCCTGCCGAATCACCCGGACGTGGCGGTGAACCTGCTGCAGGGCTACGACTTCATCTCCGACAAGGAGGTCTCGCGGCGTCCGACCGACGCCCGCGTGCCGGGCGCGCTGGACTACGGCGACTGGGTCGAGAACGACAACGAGTGCTACGCCGGCTCGGTGGCCGATGCCAGCTCCTGGCACGGCAGCCATGTCGCCGGTACCGTCGCCGAAGCCACCAACAACGGCGTCGGCATGGCCGGCGTGGCGCCCAACGCCACCGTGCTGCCGGTGCGCGTGCTCGGCAAGTGCGGCGGCTACACTTCCGACATCGCCGACGCCATCGTCTGGGCCTCGGGCGGCACCGTGTCCGGCGTGCCGGCCAACCAGAACCCGGCCGAGATCATCAACATGAGCCTGGGCGGCGGCGGCGCCTGCGACAGCGCCACCCAGGACGCGATCAACGGCGCGGTGTCGCGCGGCACCACGGTGGTGGTGGCCGCCGGCAACAACACCGCCAATGCCGCCAACTTCAGCCCGGCCAGCTGCGACAACGTGATCGCGGTCGGCGCCACCCGCATCACCGGCGGCATCACCTACTACTCCAACTTCGGCGCCAAGGTGGACCTGTCCGGTCCGGGCGGCGGCGGCAGCGTCGACGGCAACCCGGGCGGCTACATCTGGCAGAACGGCTACAGCGGCGCGACCACGCCGACCTCCGGCAACTACACCTACATGGGCCTGGGCGGCACCTCGATGGCCTCGCCCCACGTGGCCGCGGTGGCCGCGCTGGTGCAGAGCGCGCTGATCGCCGCGGGCAAGGCGCCGCTGACCCCGGCGGCGCTGGAGACCCTGCTCAAGCAGACCGCGCGTCCGTTCCCGGTGTCGATCCCGTCCAGCACCCCGATCGGCACCGGCATCGTCGACGCCAAGGCCGCCCTGGCCAAGGCGCTGGAAGAGCCGTGCGATCCGGCCACCGAGCAGTGCGCACCGCCGGCGACCGCGCTGACCAACAAGGTGGCGGTGGCGGGCCTGGCCGGTGCCGCGGGCAACGAGGCGCTGTACAGCTTCGAGGCCAAGGCCGGTGCGGTGCTGAGCTTCCTCACCTACGGCGGCAGCGGCAATGTGTCGCTGTATGTGAGCTTCGGCAAGGAGCCGGGCACCGGCAACGCCGACGCCAAGTCGACCCGTCCGGGCAACAACGAGACGGTGCGCTTCACCGCGCCGCAGGCCGGCACCTACTACATCAAGCTGGTCGGCGAGAGCACCTACAACGGCGTCAGCCTGGTCGCGCGCCAGTAAGCGTACGCGGCGCAGGGAAGCGCCATGCGGTTCCAGGAAACCCGGCTCCGGCCGGGTTTCCTGCATCTGGGGCAGCGCCGTGTCGGCCCGCCCCGCGACCGCTGCAGCGCGCAACGCAACTGCCCACAATGTCCTGCCAGGATGTCAGGCCGATGACCGTGGCGGGCCTGCCGGTGCCGGTCCGCTGGCCGCCCGGTAGACAGCGGCGGGGGAGTGCGCCGGATTCGGCGTCGGGTCATGCCGAACTGCTAAAGTCGCAAGGTCATCTGGGAGGGATCGCGTGAATGCGCTCGTGAAGGACACTGCCGTCGCCGTGGAGACGCCCGAAACCCGCATCATCGCGGCGTTGCTGGCCAAGGGTCGGCTCAAGGACGGCGACCTGGCGCGCGCGCGGCAATTGCAGCGCGAATCCGGCGGCAGCCTGCTGGCGCTGCTGGCGCGCCTGGGCCTGGTCTCCGAGCGCGACCATGCCGAGCTCAGCGCCGAAGTCCTGGGCCTGCCCCTGCTCGACGCCAAGCAGCTGCCGGCCACCGCGCCGGAGAGCCTGCCCGAGGCGCAGCCACTGTCGCTGCGCTTCCTCAAGCAGTTCCATGTATGTCCCCTCGGCGAGCGCGACGGCGTGCTGGAACTGTGGATGGCCGATCCGCACGACGCCTACGCCGCCGACGCGGTGCGCCTGGCCACCGGCCTGCAGGTGCTGCCGCGGGTCGGCCTGCGCTCGGAGATCGACGACCTGATCGAGCGCTGGTTCGGCCAGGGCCGCAGCGCGATGGGCGCGATCGTGGAAACCGCCGACGGCGACAGCGTCGCCGCCGACGACATCGAGCACCTGCGCGACCTGGCCTCCGAGGCGCCGGTGATCCGCCTGGTCAACCTGGTGATCCAGCGCGCGGTGGAACTGCGCGCCTCGGACATCCATATCGAGCCGTTCGAGAGCCGGCTGAAGGTGCGCTACCGCGTCGACGGCGTGCTGATCGACGGCGAGAGCCCGCCGGCCAACCTGACCGCGGCGGTGATCAGCCGCGTCAAGATCATGGCCAAGCTCAACATCGCCGAGCGCCGCCTGCCGCAGGACGGCCGCATCATGCTGCGGGTGCAGGGCAAGGAGCTGGACCTGCGCGTGAGCACCGTGCCCACCGCGCACGGCGAGAGCGTGGTGATGCGCCTGCTCGACCGCGAGACCGTGGTGTTCGACTTCCACCGGCTCGGCTTCACCGACGCGTTCCTGCCGCAGTTCCGCAAGGTGCTGGAGCAGCCGCACGGCATCCTGCTGGTCACCGGCCCCACCGGCTCGGGCAAGACCACCACGCTGTACACCGCGCTGAGCCAGCTCAACACCGCCGACGTCAAGATCATCACCGTCGAGGACCCGGTCGAATACCAGATCGAGGGCATCAACCAGATTCAGGCCAAGCCGCAGATCGGCCTGGACTTTTCGCACGCGCTGCGCAGCATCGTGCGCCAGGACCCGGACATCATCATGATCGGCGAAATGCGCGACCTGGAGACGGCGCGCATCGCCATCCAGTCCGCGCTGACCGGCCACCTGGTGCTGTCGACGCTGCACACCAACAACGCCGCCGGCGGCATCACCCGCCTGCTCGACATGGGTGTGGAGGACTACCTGCTGACCTCCACCATCAACGGCATCCTGGCCCAGCGCCTGGTGCGGCGGCTGGAGCCGACCCACGCCGAGCGCTATGCGGCCTCGCCGGAGGAGATCGAGAAGTTCGAACTGCGCCGGCTGCAGCCGGAAGGCGAGATCTTCCTGTACCGCCCGCGGCCCTCGGCGATCGCGCCGACCGGCTATGTCGGCCGCACCACCATCATGGAATTCCTGGTGATGAACGACGTGCTGCGCCGTGCGGTGATGCGCCACGCCGGCATGGGCGAGATCGAGCAACTGGCGCGTGAGGCCGGCATGCGCACCATGTACGAGGACGGCCTGGCCAAGGCGCTCAGCGGCCAGACCACGATCGAGGAAGTGCTGCGCGTGACGGAGGAAACCTGATGCGCGCGATCTGCGCTCCGGTGGTGACGACGTGTCGCTGCGCCATGCGCCGGCGGTCCGCGCTCGGGAACGCATGGACCGCGCACGACGCGCGTTCCCATTCCCGATTCCCCATTCCCCACTCCCAGCCCTGATGCCCCTGTACCGCTACAAGGCCCTGGACTCGCATGGCGAGGTCCTGGAAGGGCAGATGGAAGCCGCCAGCGAGGCGGAGGTGGCGCTGCGCCTGCAGGAGCAGGGGCATATGCCGATGCAGGCCCGGCTCGCCGCCGAGGGCGGCGGCACCTCGCTGCGCGGGTTGTTCCGGCCCAAGCCGTTCGACGGCGCGGCGCTGGTGCAGTTCACCCAGCAGCTGGCGACCCTGCTCGGCGCCGGCCAGCCGCTGGATCGCGCGCTGTCGATCCTGCTCGAGCTGCCCGAGGACGAACGTTCCAAGCGCACCGTCGGCGACATCCGCGACGCGGTGCGCGGCGGCGCGCCGCTGTCCACCGCGCTGGAGCGCCAGCACGGGCTGTTCTCGCGCCTGTACATCAACATGGTGCGCGCCGGCGAGGCCGGCGGCAGCCTGCACGACACCCTGCAGCGCCTGGCCGAGTACCTGGAGCGCAGCCGCGAACTGCGCGGACGGGTGATCAACGCGCTGATCTATCCGGCGATCCTGGTCAGCGTGGTCGGCTGCGCGCTGCTGTTCCTGCTCGGCTACGTGGTGCCGCAGTTCGCACAGATGTACGAGAGCCTGGACGTGGCCCTGCCGTGGTTCACCCAGGCGGTGCTGAGCGTGGGCCTGTTCGTGCGCGACTGGTGGATCGTGCTGCTAGTGGTGCCGGGCGTGACCATCCTGGCGGTGGACCGCAAGCGCCGCGACCCCGCATTCCGTGCCAGCTTCGACGCCTGGCTGCTGCGCCAGCGCTTCGTCGGCGTGCTGATTTCGCGGCTGGAGACCGCGCGCCTGACCCGCACCCTCGGTACGTTGCTGCGCAACGGCGTGCCGTTGCTGGCGGCGCTGGGCATCTCCCGCAACGTGCTGTCGAACCTGGCGCTGACCGCCGACGTCGGCGCCGCCGCCGACGACGTCAAGAACGGCCATGGGCTGTCGGCGTCGCTGTCCAAGGGCAAGCGCTTCCCGCGCCTGGCACTGCAGATGATCCAGGTCGGCGAGGAATCGGGCGCGCTCGACATCATGCTGCTGAAGACCGCCGACACCTTCGAGCAGGAAACCGCCCAGGCCATCGACCGCCTGCTGGCGGCGATGGTGCCGGCGATCACCCTGGTCCTGGCCTCGGTGGTCGGCCTGGTGATCATCTCCGTCCTCGTCCCCCTCTACGACCTCACCAATGCGATTGGGTGAGGTGCCACGCTTATGCGCCATGGCGCATGTGGCGCCGAACGCCCGGCCAGGGATGGCCGGGCCGGTGGTTCCGGCGCTCGCGATGCCGCGCCATGGACGGCTGCGCAGTCATCTGGCGCAGCGGACGAGCGGATCGAAGGAGGCCATGCGCTTGCGAACCGCAGGTTCGCGCATGGCCGAACGCCCGGCCGTGGATGGCCGGGCCGGTCTATCCGGAGCCGGCGATGTGACGCCATGGACGGCAGCGGCCTTGCCTGGTGCGTCTGCGCGGGGCGCCATGGCGCATGTGGCGCCGAACGCCCGGCCCCGTCCGGGCCTCGGGCGACTGCCACGGAGTGTGACGCCGCGCGGTCCCGGCCGGGAACCTTCCGCCGCCGCCCCTGTCCCATTGCCAGCGGCGCCGCGCGCGCCGGCCGTGGCCGTGCGTGCGC